>JAYVZM010000201.1:0-4930 GCA_043783345.1 Verrucomicrobiota bacterium | reverse complement strand
GTCGCTCGCAGTTGATACCGGAAAACCGCCGGACGTTTCGGCACGAACACTTCAAAAATCCCGTCCGGCGCGATGCGGGTCATCGGGAACGCGCCCGACTGCGGGCCGTCTAGTTCGACGATGTCACATGCCTTCACGCCGCTCAGGAAAGCCCGGGCCACCACGCCCTGGCTCCGCGCCCGCTTGTGGGGGTGCATGCCGAGCACCGCGTGCGGTGTGGGGTGCTTTGCCTGCAACAGGGCCGATAGATCTCCTTTGGAAAGAATCACGCGAGACAGTGGTTGGTCCGACGGTGCCGCAGCGATTCGTCGCGGTCTAGCTCGGAATTGCCGGCGCGCGCTGAGGCTTGCTTGCGCCGAACCCGCCGCCTTTGCTCCGCGCGTGATTGGCCGATTCATGCTCTCATTCCTACTCGCGTCCGCGCTGCCCGCGGTCGCGCAGCAATTTGATTTCACGGCTGATCGGGTTGAATCCAGTGCCACGGAGTCGGTCGCCACCGGCCATGCCCGCTTCGCCCAACTCGACCTCGTCTTGTCCGCGGATCAACTGACGCTGTCGGGCGACCGTTCGACCGTCACCGCCACGGGGCACGTGGTCGCGACGCGCGCCACCCAACGCCTGCTGGCCGATCAACTCGTCTACAAGATCGGCACCGGAGCGTTCACCGCCAAGCACGTCCGCTGTGGCGCCTATCCTTACTACGTCGAAGGAGAGTCAGCCTCGGGCGACCCCAGCGAATTCAAGGTCATTCATGCGCCCCTCACCTATGGCGAGCCGGGGCCGTGGCAGCCCACCCTGCACGCCGAGAGCATTGTCTATTCTCCCGGCAAGCGCATCCGCACGGAAGATTCCCGCGTCGGCATCGGCCGCACGCAGTTTCTCCCTTTTCCAAAAATCACCCAGGAACTCCACGAACCGCTGATCTCGCATCTCTCGGCGACGGGCGGCTTCAATCGCACGCTGGGCGCCTACGTGGAGGCCAGCGCGCAACTGCCGTCGGCCCCGGGTCTGTTCCTTGGCGCAAATGCCGGGTTCTACTCCAGTCGGGGCCTGATGTTTGGGCCGTCGGGCACTTACGCCCGCGACGAGAATCTTAAGGGATCCTTTCGGACCGGCTATATCAACGACCACGGAGACAAGAAATTCGACATCCTAGGCCGGCCCGTGCCCGAAAACCGCGGCTACGTTGAGTGGCAGCACACCCAACAGCTCACGGAAAATCTTTCGCTCAACGTCCAGGCCAATTGGTGGAAGGACTCCGAAGTGATGCGGGATTTTCACCCCCGCGCCTTCTTTCCGGTCCAGGAACCAGACACCTTCGTGGAGTCGGTCTACGCGGGGTCGAACTACTTCGTTTCCGTCTTTGCCCGGTTTCAGCCGAATTCATTCCACGCGGTGCAGGAGCGACTGCCCGAAGTCCGTTTCGATTTGATGCCACTGGCGGTTGGCGCCGGTTTTTACGAGCGCTTCAATGCCAGCGCCGCCGTGCTCCGCGAACGTCCGCCGCTGGGCGGCAAGGGGCTCCGGAGCGATCGGCTCGACGCCTACTATGCGATCGAGCGACCGATCGCGCCGACCGACTGGTTTGCCTTCACGCCGATGGCGGGTGCGCGGGTCACACACTATGCCAACACCGAAGGCGCCACTACGGCGGGCGGTTACACGCGCACGCTGGGAGAATTCGGATTCGACGCGATGCTGCGGACCAGCGGGAAGTTTGACTACCACAACGCCCAATGGGGCATCAACGGTCTCCGTCACCTCTTCACTCCGCGCATCAGTTATCGCTCCATTCCCGAAGCCGCCCACGGCCGCGGCAAGATTCCCACGATCGATCGGCAGGCCTTCTCAACCTATCTGCAACCGCTCGGGCTCGGCGCTACCCGCAGCCTCGACGACCTCCCCGCAACCAACACGCTCCGCCTCGGCTTCGACAATACGCTGCAGACGCGCGATGCTGGCTACGGTTCGCGCGACTTGTTCACCCTGAATCTCGCCAGCGATTTCCGCTTCAAGCGCGCCCGCGGTTCGCGCGACGTTTCCGCGGTTCATGCCGACGTGGCGGTCGCGCCGGCCCATTGGCTCCAGGTTGATGCCTACAGCCGCCTCACCCCGCAGACAGGCTCGCTGCAGGAGTTCAATTCCGGCGTCACGTTGCACGACGGTGAGGCATGGTCCGTGCGTTTCTCCAACAATTTTCTCCACCGCCAGATCGAGGACTACATCGTGGATGGCCGACTGCGGCTCAACGAACGCTATTCGGCGCTCACCCGCCTGCACTACGACGCCCGCAAGCGCCGTTTCAACGAGCAAGCCTACGGCCTCGTCCAGAATCTCGATTACACCTGGCGCGTTTCCTACGTCGTCAGCCTCTACTCCGGTCCCCGCCGCGAGAGCCACTTCGGCCTCAACGTCCAGGTTGAGGCGACGGGCTTCTGAATCGTAGGGCGGGCTTTACGCCCGCCGCCATGTCAGGGATAAACCCTGACCTACCAATATGAGCTTATCCGGCAGCCAGCAAAAAGTATTTCTGCGACTCCTCGCGGAACTGCGGCCGCACTGGCACCGCGATCAGAATTTTCCCTCGCATGTGCAGGCACTCTTCGCCGCGAATCGCTCCTTCGGTTCGCGCGACCGCAAGCTCTACCGCGAGCTTATCTATACAACGCTGCGCTACCTCCCCTGGATCGAGCCCGTGCTCGACAGCGATCCGACGCGCGCCGCAAAAATCGCAGCGTGGCTGTCCGCCGACCTGCCCGCCACCCGGGCCTATCGCGCCGCGGTTTGCGGTGACTGGCCGCCGACTCCTCCAACCGTCGCGGCCAAGGCCGCGCATCTCGGCGCCGATCCCACGATTCTCCTTCCTCCCTGGATGACTCGGCACTGCCCGGCCGCCGCGGTCTCCCCTAACCTCGACGTCCTTCACCAGCGCGCACCAGTCTGGTTGCGGGTGCAGCCCGCGGACCAGGAACGCGTTTCCACTGAATTCACCCAACTCGGTTGGACCTGGCGGCGCGCCAACGTCCGACCGTCGGCCATGGAACTTCGCACCGAGGGGGACGTCACCAAAACCAACGCCTGGCGCGATGGACTGATCGAAGTCCAGGACCTCGGTTCGCAGCTGATCTTGGGCGGCGCTGCGATTGCACCCGGCGGTCGGTGGCTCGATGCCTGCGCCGGCGCTGGTGGCAAGACGCTCCAACTGGCCGTCCTGCTCGGGGCCACCGGCCACGTCGATGCGTTCGACCTTCGCCGTGACGCGCTGCGCGAACTCGAAATCCGCGCAGCCCGCGCCAAACTGATCAACATCTCCGTCTTGGCCGGTCCCGCGACCGAGAGCTACGACGGCGTGCTCGTCGATGCGCCGTGCACCGGCTCGGGCACCTGGCGCCGCGCGCCCCACCTCAAGTGGACGACGAGCGCCGGCGACGTGGCCAAGGCAGCGGAGCGTCAGGTCGCCCTGCTCACCGATTTCAGTGCCCGGGTTAGGCCAGGCGGACGGCTAGTCTATGCAACCTGCTCGCTGAGCCGGATGGAAAACGACGACGTGGTCGCGGCGTTTCTCGCCGCCCACCCCGATTTCACGGCCGATGGCCCGGCCCGCACGATCCTTCCCGCCGAGCACAACACCGACGGCTATTTCGTCGCGTCGATTCGACGCGCGTGATTTTTCCGTTGCCGCGTCCAACGCGGTCCCAACCATCGCCGCAACGTGGTTCCCGACACCGATTATCGCATCAAACTCCAGGTCTTCGAAGGCCCGCTCGACCTCCTGCTGTTTCTCATCCGCAAGAACGAGCTCGATATCTACGATATCCCGATCGAGTCGGTCACCCGGCAATATCTGGAGGCGCTCCGTGCGATGCAGCAACTCGACCTCGATCTCGCGGGCGAGTTTTTCGTGATGGCCGCCACCCTGATGGAGATCAAGAGCCGCATGCTCCTGCCCCGCGGCCAGGCCGCGATTGATCCGAACTCGGCCGAAGACGAAATGGACCCGCGCTGGGAACTCATTCACCAACTCCTCCAATACAAGAAGTTCAAGGAGGCCGCCGCCAAGCTGAACGAGCTCGCGGAGACCCGCCAAAATCTCATGGCGCGCTATGTTTCCACGCTCGGCGAGCGGCTGGACCGTCCGCTGAAGGGCGTGGATCGGATCGAACTGTGGAACGCGTTCAACCTGGTGCTGCGCCGGCTCGCGGAAAAGCTGGTGGTCGGCGAGATCCACGACGAGCAGGTGACCGTCGCCGACCAGATGGAGTGGCTGCTGGCGCGCGTGCAGGTCGAGAAGTCGTTCATCTTCTCTGAACTGTTTCCCGGGGGCGTTACGCTGCGCCGGCTCGTCGCCACCTTTCTTGCGGTCCTCGAACTCACCCGCCTGCGCCAACTGCGACTGCGCCAGGACGAGGCCTTCAGCGACATCGTGTGCGAAGCCTACGAGGAAAAGCCGCTTGAAACTCCGGCGAGCCCGGACACGGTGACCGCGTGATTCCAAAGAAGAAGAGAAACGCTTCCCCAGGGAAAGCGCCCAAGGCTGCCGCCTTGCTGGGGCTCGGCCTCGACAACGACGACGGCCACAAGCGGCTCACCACCGGCGAGCAATTCGCTATCTTTGGCGGGTCCGCCGAAACGCATGGCCGAATGACCGAGGCCGTCGTGAAGACCTTCGAGGAATTGAAGACCCGCAAGAAGCACCTTCACCAGGTGGAGCCGCAGGAACTCGCTGAAATTCTGCACAAGTCCACCCCGCGTTGAACCAATGGCCGCCTCCGATCCGTCATTCTCGCCCGCTGGTGTCCGCCGAACCGAGGTGCCGGCTGGCGAGTTGCCCTCGTGGGTGATCGGAATTTGTGGTGTCGCCGCAGTTGCGTCTCTGCTATTTACCGTTCTGTTGTTTATGAACCGATAATATCATGTCCGACAAAATCAC
>JAYVZM010000200.1:0-12114 GCA_043783345.1 Verrucomicrobiota bacterium | reverse complement strand
ACCGCCGTCGTGTATTCCCGGCGGTCATAGACCGCCGCTACAAGGCCCGATCCGGCCGGGGCCGGACGGCCGTTTCAAAATGGCTGACCGCCTCGGCCTGCCGCCAAATCCAGCCTTGAGAGTTTGCGCCAGACGTGGCGTCAATCTCCGCTGCCATGAGCGAACTTCGCGTCACCCTCGCCGACATCGCGCGGAAAGGTGGGGTCCATCCCACGACGGTATCGCAGGCGCTGCGCGACCACCCGCGCATCCCGGAGAAAACCCGCCATCGCCTGAAGGCGCTGGCCTCCGAGATGGGTTACGCGCCGGATCCGTCCATGACCTCGCTCGTGGCCTACCGCACGGGGGGAGCCTCGCACCGGAACACCACCACGCTGGCCTATGTCACCAACTGGCACACCCGCTGGGGCTGGAAGACGGTGCCGGCGCACCTGGGTTTCTTCGCGGGCGCCCAGGCCAAGGCGCACGCCCTGGGCTTTCGGCTGGAGCACTTCTGGTTGCATGAACCCGGGTTCACCGAGCAGCGGCTCGACCGGGTGCTGGTCAACCACGGGATCAATGGCGTGATCATCGCTTCGCACAGCCGCGAGATGGCGGACGAACTGCAACTCGACTGGCAACGGTTGTGCGCGGTGAAGATCGACTATTTCCCGCATTGGCCCCGGCTGCACAACGTGACCAACAACCAGTGCAACATCATCCTGCTCGCCATGCACCGCTTGATGGCCGCCGGCTACCGCCGCCTGGGTTTCGTCGTCCACCGGGGTTGGAATCACGCGGTCGACAACAACTGGACGGCCGGGTTTCTGCTGGCGCAGCAAAGCTTGCGGCCCCGGGAACGCGTCCCCGCCCACATTTTTCCCGCGCCGCTGCCGATCGACCGCTGGTTTCACGAGACGAATGCCTCGGTGCAGGCGGAAGCGGAGCCTTTGCGGCAGTGGCTCGACCAGCACCGGCCCGAGGTGATCATCAGCAAAGGGGACTACGTGCTGCCGGTGCTGAAGAAGCTCGGCCTCAAAATTCCGCGCGACATTGCCTTTGCCAACCTGTTTCTGGAAGAGGCCGATGGAATCACGGCCGGGGTGCGGCAGAATCACGAGACGGTGGGTGCCCTGGCCATCGAGATACTCGCGGGCCAGTTGCAGCAAAACAAACTGGGCGTGCCCCTGATACCCTCGAATACCCATGTTGAAGGCACCTGGTTCGACGGCGCCTCCTGTCCGCTGACCGTCAGGCGTTGATCGGCGAATCAGTCCGCGCCCAGGGGGCGCGGGCGTGCTCGCCCTTGGCCTCGGCACGCCGGGGTGGTGGCGGCCATGGCGTCACTCAGCCAACATTGCCGCGCCGCGCACAATGGAATTTGCCGGGCGATGGTCGCGCTCGGGCCGGTCAGCTCCGGAACGGCAGGAGGGCCCGCAACCGCGGGTCGCGCAGCCAGAGGCCGCCCCAGAGCAGCACGCCAAGCAGGGGATGCATGAAATACGGATCACCCACGCGGAGATGGGTCAGGATCGCGCCACCCAGATAGCCGGTGAGCAGAATGGCTCCGAGCACCGCGGTGCGGGGAATGAGGTAGAGGACCGTGCAGGCCAGTTCCAACACCCCAAGTCCGAAGGCGAAGCCGACCGGCAGCTCGAGATGGGCGAAGCCCTCGTTGAGTTGGGGCGAGGGGATGAATTTCATGCTGCCGCTGAAGAGCAGCATCAGCACGGGCAGCGCGCTCATGACATAACTGGTCCAGAGCAGTTTTTTCGAGACGGGGGCGGAGGGCGTGGATGATTCCATGGATTTGGGGTGGGTTGACGTGACAGTATCAGCCAAGATGGGGCAGATAGTTTTTTAGGCGTTCCAGGCTCTGTGTCCAGCCGCCCTCGTGGTCATCGCGGTCCGCCACGGTTTGAAACTGCGCGTGGTGCAGCGTCAGCAGGGTCTTTTCCCCTGTTCGGCAAAGGTCACCGTGACCCGGTTGCTGAGCTGGAAACGGAGGCCCTCCTCGTCCTCGCGTTCCCAAGTGAAGACGAGACGCTCGGGCGCCACGATTTCGCCATAGACGCCCACACCCAGTGGTCAGTGCCGTCCGGCGCGCGCATGCAAAAACGGTAGGTCCCGCCCGGGAGAAAATCCTGCGAACAGACCGGCAGCGTGAAGCCGTGCGGCCCCCACCAGCGGGCGACGTGCCGCGATTCCGTCCAGGCCTGGAACACCAGGCTGCGCGGGGCGTCGGACACCCGCGTGAGCACGCCGGCGACGACGGCTCCGATGCGATTTGTGCATGGTGATTGTCACGGAGATCAACGGCCGGCGTAGGCCCGCTTCAGGGCCTTGATGTCCAGTTTCCGCATCTTGAGCATGGCCACCATGACGCGCGCGGCTCTCGCCGGATCCTTGCCGCCGAAAAACCCGGCCATGCCGGTGGGCACGATCTGCCAGGACAGGCCATATTTGTCCTTGAGCCAGCCGCACTGCCCCTTGCTGCCGCCTTGGGAAAGTCTCTCCCAGTATTTGTCGACTTCCGCCTGCGTCTGGCAGTTCACGACGAGCGAGATCGCCTCGGTGAACTTGAAATGCGGGCCGCCATTCAGCGCCGTGAACTCCTGGCCGGCCAGCCGGAAGGCAACGGTCATGACGGATCCCGGCTGCCGGCCGGTGATCTCCTTTCCCTCCGCGCCATAGCGGGTGAGGGCGGTGATCCGGGAATTCTTGAAGAGCGAGACGTAGAACTTCGCGGCCGGTTCGGCCTGACTGTCGAACCAGAGGAAGGGAGTGATTTTTTGCGTGATTCTGGGCTTCATGGGCGTGGATTGGTCAGAGGTTCATTTGCTCAACAAACGAGGCGGGGCCTTCCAGACTGGTCAGGCCTTTTCCAGGTAGGCCTCGAGCTGCTCGAAAGTGCCGGTCCAGCCCATCTTCATGCTTTCGCGGCCCTTTTCGAAGGTCTGGCGTTCGGCGTCGGTCGCATCGAATGGCACCCAGGTGATGGTGACGGTGGTCTTGCCGCCTTGTTCGGCCAGGGTCGCCACCGTCAGCATCTGCAGGGGCCAGGGTTCCGGGTTCAAGGGATGTCGGGTGATGCCGCCGTCCTTGTCGGAAAATGAATTGATCCACACGAGTTTCCCCGGCGGCACGATTTCGCGATAAACGGCCTTGCCCCAGATCTCCTTTCCGTCGGGCATCGTCATGCTGTAGTGGATCATGCCGTCCGGCCGCAGGTCGAATTTCGCGATCGAGATCCGGACGCCCTTCGGCCCGAACCACTGCGCGAAACGCTCCCGCTCGGTCCAGGCCTTCCATACCAGGTCACGGGGCGCGGCGAACTCGCGGGAGATGACGAAGGGTTTCGTCAGTCGCCCCGCGACGTATTCGGCGGCCCGCTCCAGGGTCTGCTTGCCGCCCTCGATCGCACCGAACTCCTTCACGACGAAGTCGCGGGCCTCGGCTGACGGAAAGACCAGGCGGCCGGTCAGCCGGGTTTTGCCGCCTTCGACGGTCTCGACGGTCCAGGTCGCTGTGAAGGTGGCGCCGGGGCCGGTTTTGCGCCCGCCGCCGTGGGAAAAGGTGATGCGTTCCAGCGGCACGATCTCCTTGAAGACACTTTTGTTCGGGTAGTTCGCTCCGTCAGGTCCGTGCATCGTGTGCTCCCACACGCCGCCGACGCGGAAGTCCATCTGCTTGATCGTGGTGGTGAAACCGCGTGGGCCCCACCACTTCGTTACCTGCTGGGGATCGGTCCAGGCCTGCCACACAAGTTCGCGTGGGGCGTGCAGGATGCGGCTCATGACGATTTCACGATCGGAGTTGGTGTCAGTCGGTTGTTTTTGGGCGGTCATGTTGGTTGCGTGGTTGAAGCCAGATGGGCGGCCAGGCGGGCGAGGTTCTCCTCGTTCGCCCGGACCAGGAAGGGCCGAAGCTTCTTACCTTCGGCCGGGTCGTCGAAGCGCATCGCCCAGGTGACCGCAGTGCCGCCGTCTTGAGCGGCGAAGGTCATGGTCAGGACGAAATCGTGGGCGGGCTGGATGTGGCGCACGACGATCCGCTCCGGTGGCGCGATCTCCATGAACTGGTGGTTCATCTCGTAGGTGGCGCCGTCGGGTCCGTGCATGGTGAAGCGCCACGCGCCACCCGGGTGGAAATCGAATTGCTGGAATCGGTTTGTGAATCCGGCCGGTCCCCACCATTGGGCCAGCCCGGCCGGGTCACTGAACGCGGCGAAAACCTCGTCCGCCGGCCTGGCGAAGACCCGCGCACACACGATGTCGCGGTCGGAGGAATCGTGGCTGGCGGTCATGGGCGTGGAGGGTAGGTGGGAGGAAAACTCTTGCCTGTATCAACGAACGGTCCGGCGGCGGGCGGACACCTTGGGCGTTTTTCGGTCGGGGCCCGCCGTCTTTTTTTGCAGTTCCTGCAGATAGGCATCGAGGCGGTCCAGCGATTCCTCCCAATGGCGCCGGTAGCTTTCGAGCCAGTCCACGGCTTCCTTCATGGGCCGGGCCTTGAGCCGGCAGGGACGCCATTGCGCCTCCCGGCCGCGCTCGATGAGTCCGCAGCGTTCCAGCACACCGAGGTGCTTCGAGATCGCGGGCAGGCTCATGTCGTGCGGCTCGGCCAGTTCGGTGACGGACACCTGGCCCGAGGACAAGCGCTTCAGAATCGCCCGCCGGGTCGGATCGGCGAGGGCGGCGAAGGTGGCGCTGAGTTGATCGGTGACCATGCGTGGAGGGGCAGCCCGTCTTAGTTAACCAAACGGTTAATAACGGTGTTCGCCCTGTCAAGCGGCTTTCGGGCCGTGCCGCTTTCGCTCCGGCGGAACCAAAGCCGGCCGGGGCGGTCGGTCTATCCTTGCCCCATGGCCGGCCACCGTCTGCTTCCGTTCGCTGTGCTGGCCTTCGCCTTCGGCGGGGAAGCCCGTGCGACGGAGGCACCGGTGCCACGTCGCGGGGGCTCGAAGATAACCGAGGCGCTGATCGAACGGCTCCCCAAGTTTGTGCCGCCGGCCGGGCCAGCCGCGCCCAAGGAAGACGAGCCCGCCTCGGGGGAGATTCTGCGCCTGCCAAAAATCACGGCTGCTCAATGCGAAGGGGCGCTTGGAACTCGCGCTCAAAACCCACCCTGGAATTCGGGTGGGGAATATGCTCGGCACGAATGAAGTCATGGCGCAGGCCATGCAGCAGGAGGAACGGCTGGTGGCGAAAAAAAGGGATCTGGCAGACCGGGTGCAGCGCAGCACTCCTGGCGATAGTGAGGCTGACAAAAATCAGGGCATTGACGAAGGCCCTCATGCAGCGATCCGCAACGGAAAGGGACTTCCCCTCGGTTTACCGTCCCCCCAGGAAGTCCGGCGGGCGCCCGCCGCGAGAGCCACCCGCACCGCCATGGCTGCGGGATCCACCGCAGGATTTCCAGGATGGCCGCAATCTCCCATGTGCCCCTCTCATTGGGCAGGCCCCGCGCTTAGCAGCGGTTCGCGCGCGGACAACCGGTCAGAACAAACACCTCGAGGTCGTCCGATCCAGACCGGCTTGCCTTGGAACGCTTCGTCCACTTGCACGGTTTTCCCATGGCGGGCCATCTTCACGATCACGTCCTCCAGTTTTTCGCGGCAGATAATCGCGATCGGCAGGGGAGGACCCGGGTCTACTTCGACATGGTCGCTGCGTTGATCACGGCATCATAGGCCGGCTTCCGCCGGTAGTCGTCGTCAAAGAGCAGCGGGCTGGAGTTCCGTCGCCACGAATCGGTATCGCGCAGGCCCCAGAGGGTCACGCGGGTGACCGCATTCCGGTTTTGCCGGAAGACCCCGAAGAGTTCGCCGTAACGCCTGGCGAGGGCTTGCTGCTGCTCCTCGGTCAAAGGGCGCTGCTGGGCGGGCGCGTCCTCACTGTGTGCGCCCACCGCGCCCGTGATGGCGGCGTTGGCATTGCGGTTCACTTGCACGTCGAGCTCGGTGATCATCACCTTCAGACCGAGTTCCGCAAACATCCGGATCGTCTCGTCGATTTTCGCCACGCTGGGGCTGTTGAGATTGTAGTGACCCTGCAGGCCCACGCCGTCGATGGGCGCGCCCTCGGACCGGAGATATTTGATCAGCTCGATGGCCGTCGCCCGCTTGGCGTCGCTGGCGTCAAGGTTGTAGTCGTTGTAATAAAGCTCCGCGTGCGGATCGGCCTCGCGGGCCCACTTGAAAACCAGCGGGATGTATTCCTTGCCGATGATGCGGTAAAAGACAGTGTCGCGATAGCCGCCATTGTCGTCGACCGCTTCGTTGAGCACGTCCCAGCCGTGGACCTTCCCTTTGTAGCGGCCGGCGACGGTCATGATATGATCATGCAGGTGCTTGAGCAAAACCTCCTTGGTCAGTTTCGCCTGGTGTGGCGACGGCTGGGCCACCCATGCTGGCAGCTGCTTGTGCCAGACAAGTGTATGGCCGATGATAAACATTTTATGCTGCACGCCGAACTCCACATACTGGTCCGCCAGCTCGAAACGGAAGGCGCCGTCCTCCGGCTCGACAGATTCCCATTTGAGCACGTTTTCCGGGGAGATGCTGTCGAATTCCCGCAGCACGAGCGCGGCGCCCTGCGCATTCGCCCCGGTAAACTGCCCGGGGTTGAGCGCGGCCCCGATGTGGAAGACGCCATGGTAGGCGTCCTTAAGGGTCGCGGTGGCGGCGGCCTTTGGCGCATAAGGCGTGGCTCGGGCGGCATCCTCCCTGGGCGGGGCGGAGGCGGTTTGAGCCGCGAGCAATGTGGCGGCCGAACCGGCGAGCAGACGGATCAAATGGCGAAGACAGCGGGGAGGGCAGGGCATGATGGATGATCGATAAGAGGCGGCGGGGAAGGATTCGACTCTCAATTGGTGTTATGCCGGGGATAGTCATGAACAAATTCCACTGGATGGCGGATTCATTGAGCGGGTGTTTCCAGCCGGCCACTCAACGCATTGACCGGGGGCCGCCGGTCAGGTCTATGCATCCGGACCTGGATTTTCCTTTGGTGAAAACGATCCTTCAAGGTGCGGTCTGTCTGGTCGTGGCCTGGCTGTTCTCGCCGGCCGGTGCCCAGACTTCTGCTTCCCTCCGGCAAGACCATGTCTTCTTTCCCGCCCGCATCGACGGTCGGGATTGCCAGTTGGAGGCGATGGTTTACCGGCCCGACGATTCCGGCCGACATCCCCTCGTGGTGTTCAGCCACGGGGCGCAACGGCATGTTTCCGGCGCGCAATCCCAATGAGGTCAACGGCTATGCGGCGAGGTGCCGCGCCCTCGCCGCCGAGGGAGCGGCCGTCGCATTCATCGTGCGGCGCGGCGAGGGCAACTGACGATCACGGCCGCAATGACCGCCATGTCCGGCGATCAGTTTCGCTGCGCCAGTTCGAGTTTCATGGGATCGGTTACGAGCAACGGTGTTTTGCTCACGGCGAACGCTCCACCGGTTGCGCCTGCCGCATTCGCTCGCGACGGCGGCGGGAGTGCGCTGTCGCCGTGGTTTCTTGCGGCTCTCGCCCTGGTCGCCGGCGCCCGGTGGAGGGCGCGGAGAATGCGCGGGCGATATTCCCCCATTGACGGAGGACCGGCCGGCCGCCCCCGTCCGCGGCAGGTTTAGACCCCATACTGCGGCGCCGTGCGACCGGCTATCTTGGGTCATGCCTCTCTTAAACGTAGTCCTCACGCTGATCGTCGTCGGCGTGGTCCTCTGGTTGATCAACACCTACATCCCGATGCAGGGGACGATCAAAAAGATCCTCAACATCGTCGTCATCGTGGTTGTCATCCTCTGGTTGCTCTACGGCTTCGGCGTCATTAACAACTCCGGGGACATTCATCTCCCTGTGGTGAAGTAACGCGCGGCCGCGCAAGCCAGTTCCGCCGCCAGCCCCCCGCCTCACTGCCGGTCGGAAACCAGGGTCGTGTGCTGCTCACCCTGGAAGGAGCTGGTGTCGCTCTGGATCGACAGCACCCGGCCGCGGTCGAGGCGTGGAGTATTACCTCATGGCATTTGTTTGGTCCTTTCCCCTGGCGGATCTTCGTCTTAGAAGCCATGATACTCATGAACAACATTCACGAACTGAAGCGGATGATCTCCCCCGCGCCCAAACCGCAGTCGCTCGCCTGGGATGGTTCGACGCTCTGGATGGGCTCACTCGAGGCCCGGTGCATTTACGCGATCAAGCCGGTGACCTGGACGGTCGGCTGGAGCACGCCTTCGCCCGGCGTCCCGTGGGGCATGACCGCGGTGGGCCCGGAGCTCCGCGTCATTTGCAGCGAAACGGCGGACAGCAGCCGGAATATCTGGCGCTGTGTGCCGGGGAGGGGCTTTGATGCGAAAGCAAGCATGCCATGCCCCGATGATTACGGCTCCCAGCTTGGCTACGACGGCCAGCGGCTGCACCTCAGCCAATGGTATCCCATGAAGGTGCTCGTGCTTGGCGCCGACGGCAAAGTCGAGCGGACCATCAACGTTCCGCATGGCATCTGTGGACAGGTGATCGTCGGCGGGGTCATTTACCTTGTCACCACCGATGCCGAGGACACCACCGACTATTGGCTGACGCGCGTGGACCCGCGTGCGGCGGCGCCGAAGATCGACGACATCGCCCGCATTCCCTTTGCCGCGCGGGCGCTCGCGTTCGATGGCGAGAGATTCTGGACCAATCACCGCGAGCGAAACCAGATCGTGTGCTTCGCCCGCCCCGACTAGAGGCAGGCGGATCACTGGTGGTCCGCTTCCCGCGGACTCATTCCAGCCCCACAACCCCCCCCGACTCCGCCGGGATCCCGGAGCGGAACCCGTTGATTTCAGATGCCGCCCGCGTGCGGCGGGGCCAGCACCTCAGCGAGGATGTCGCTCAGTTTTTCCACGGGGAAGGGCTTGGAACGGGCGGCGCTGAAGCCGTGCTGGACATAGTCGCGGAAGATTTTTCCTTGTTGTATCCCGTCATCAGCACCGCCAGGACCGCGGGGTTGTGTTCGCGCAGCACCTTGATGGTTTCGGCGCCGCCCATTCCCGGCGGAAGTTCGGGGCCTTGTGACGCATCCACCGTCAGGTTCTCCGCCTCGAGGCGCACGGTGCCGCCCGCCGGCATCGCCTCCCGGGCATTCAGGACCAGATTGCGGATGACTTGGGAGATCTGATCCTCATCGACCTCGGCCGGCCAGAGATCCGGCGCCAATTGGTATTGTCCAGCGGCATCGAATGCCCCGCGGAGTTGGAGAACAATAATTAGCTGGGGTTCTCGCCCCGGCACCATGAGAGCACCGCCTTGTTTTGCCCGGACCGTTTGCCGACACGAGCTGGCTGGCCGGGCTTCATATGACCGGGTTTTCCAAAATTGCCGGTTGGATTGGTTCGCTTCGGGCTTCAAACCAATGATCCATGGATCAATCCACCGCGCCCCTTGAGCCCCTGTCCGCCAAACCGATTTGCGTCGGCCTGACCTGTTGGCGATGGGAGTCGAAAAAGCCGCAGGCGATCCTCCAACTCGCGCAGCGCCTCGGCGTGACCGTGCAACTGACCCAGGAAATCAAGGGCCTGCGCCGGGTGATCGAGGCCCGGGTTTCGGGCGGAAACACCGATCGCTTCATCGGCGAATTCGTCCGGCACTGCTAGCCCGGCTCTCAGGAGCCGCCGAGCAGGCGGGCGGGCAGGAAGAGCAGGGCCTTGATGAAGGCGAACGTCGCGGCGACACAGACCCCGACCAGCCGGAAGGGCAGGGCAATGAGCCAGACGAGCGGCGCCAGCAGCAGGGCCAGCAACGCCAGCGGCCAGCAGACGGCGAGCAACAGACACCAAAGCAGGAATAGGCCGAGGACTTTCATGGGTTTGATACGGGGATAACCCGGCATTGACGGTCAAAGTTACCAAACATTTGCTGCCGTCCGGGCCGCTTCGGCGAATTTGCCGGCGCGGCACGGGATGCTCAGATCTGCGAGTAGGGCTTGGGGCTCAGGAAGCGGGCGGTGTTTTTCGAGACATTGTCGGTGAAGCGGGGGAGTTTCCGCATCTGGTCCCAGCGCGGGTCCTTGCCGAATTTATCCCAGTTCGCCAGGTGCGTCGCCAGGTCGGGACCGCTTGTCATGTAGCTGAGATGCGGCAGGTCCGGGCCGGCCAGCGCCTGGCCGAAAAAGACCGGCGACATCCCGAGGTCCTGCATGAGGGTGATCTCGCCCTCGTCGAACATCGCCATCTTGCTGAAGGCCTTCAATTCGCTGTGGCTCTCGTAATCGCGCAGCTCGAACACGCGCGTGGGCGTCCGGTTGGCGGAGAACGCCGGCAAATCGAGCCGGGGCAGGCCCTTGAAGGCGAGCAGCAGCCAGGTGTCGATCCGTTCGAAGGCGGGACTGGTCTTGGGCGCTTGCAGATAATCGGCGCCGGCCTGCTGGACCACGGGGTCCGCGTTGAGACGGGCGCTGACCTGCACGAACGACTCGAGCGTGGGATGGGGAAGCACCAGCCAGACGGGCGAGCCGGGTTTCGGCGCGGCGGTGGCGGTTTCCTTCGTCACGTCGAGTTCGGTGAAGACGCCGACGTGCCTGACGCCGAGCTGGGTGAGCGCGGGCAGCACGGCATGTTCGAGATAGGTATCAAGGAGGGCGGGGTCGGCGTCCGCGGTGAGCCGCGAGCCGGCTTTGAGGTGGTAGCAGCGGAGTTCAAGATAATCGCGGCCGGAAGCCTCGGGCTTGGCGCTGAGCCGGGAGGCGAGCACGGCGGAGGCCGAGGCGGCGAGCGTGCCTTTCAAAAAGGAGCGGCGGGGCAGGTTCATGGGGGAGGAGGGTTGACCGCGAATGGACAGAAACTGGGGACTACCATTTTGACACCGAGGAGGTGGAGTTCGCGGCGATTCAGGAAAACAGAATTGGATGGCACACACCCAGCACAAAAACGGGAAAATTCCATCCAGCCTGTCCTGGCGTGGTCAACAAAGGCATTTTCTTGAAGGGAAAGACGGGAGAGCGGGGCGCCACGCTGAACGAGGGCTCGCTCATCACTTCCTGGACATGCGGCCACCGCGCGTGGATCTGCCCCAGCCTTGATCTGCGCCCCCCCCGTTTCCCGCGGCACCGTTACTTTGATCGGGCCAGAACCTTCTTTTTCTCCTCGTCGAATTCCGCGTCGGTCAGGATGCCTTTCTTGTGCAGATCATCCAATCGGAGCAGGTCGGCATAGAGCGCCTCGGTGGTGAGGCCTGACGTCACGGCCGGCTTGCCTGGGGCTTCCGCCGGAGCGACCAGCTGCGGGTCGCCCGGGCTGAGGGTCTGGAACGTGAGCGTGACCTGGGCAAAATCACCGACCAGGTAGAAGGATTTGTCCTCCGTGAACGACACCACTTTCAGCTGCTTGCCTTCCTTGGCGCAAAACTGCGCCGCCTCCTCCCTCGCCCGGTCCTTCAGTTTTTGGGTATTGCGGGTGAACTTGTGGGTGGCCTTTACCGTGAGGCGGTAGGTGTTGTTGCCTAGCGGCACGACCTGCGGAATGTCGCCCGCCCAAGCACAGTTTGCCGCCAGCACCGCCGCGAACATCAAAAAGAACCGGCCCAGGTATTTTGTTGGCATGGTGCGAGTATCATTCCGGCGCTGCCATGGTCAAGATTTGCGACTGAGTCCGTTCCGAACACCTTCAGGGACGGTCGGGGAGTGCTGGTCACGCCCCCGGAATACTCCGTGCGCATGTTTCACTTGGGCCGGGAAGCGTGGTTCAACCTCGACACGGCCAACCAGGCCGCCGCCGCGGTCAAGGCACGTGGCATTTACCTTTCGCTCGTTTCGGCGGGCTGGGCTGTGTGGCGAAATACAAACCCAGCACCATTGCCAAGGCTGACATTTGCACCGTAGGGGCGTTTCTGGCCGACGTGGGGGCATGCAGCCACCTGAAGCCGATATGACCGTGCGCCGGTATGCCGTAAAGCTGCGGAAGATCATCGCTGACCTCGCCAAGGTGGATGTAGGGGCGAAGGGCCGGGCCAAGCGGGCGAAATACGATTACATGAACGGCGGGCGCAAGACATGGCTCGCGAAGGTGGATGGTCAGCCCCTCGACCTGCTTACGCCGGATGTAGTGAACGCATGGCGGAACAGCTATGTCGCCAAAGCCGGCACTGATCCCGTGGCGCGCAAGTCGGCGG
>JAYVZM010000199.1:0-4949 GCA_043783345.1 Verrucomicrobiota bacterium | reverse complement strand
GAGAGGCGGGCGCCGATGGCCGTCGGGTTGCCGGGCGGACCTTGCAGCACCACCCGAAAGCTGTGGCGGCCCGGCACGCCGCGATTGCGCCAGGCCAGCGTCGGGCCGTTGTTCCGGCTGACCAGGAAGTCCGGCCAGCCATCGGCATCGAGATCGAGCACGGTCAGGGCCTTGGCGTCGCCGGGCACGACCAGCCCGCTGGCCAGGGGCGTCACAGGCGTGAAATGGCCATGGCCGTCGCCACCCAGCAACTGGCTCAGCCCGCCATCGAAGCGGCCGATCGAGGGAATCGGGGCGAAGGAATTCTGCACCGCGTAGATGTCGGCGTGCCCATCGCCGTCGAAGTCGCCCGCGACCACGCCCTGCAACGGGGCGATCTGGGCGATC
The DNA here is from genome assembly GCA_043783345.1 of Verrucomicrobiota bacterium. Lineage (GTDB taxonomy): Bacteria > Verrucomicrobiota > Verrucomicrobiia > Opitutales > Opitutaceae > Lacunisphaera. The sequence continues at coordinate 4,562 of JAYVZM010000199.1, read as the reverse complement.
CGCGGGAGCGGCTCGAACCGATAGGTTCCGTCCGGCTGGCTGAGAAATACGCCGCTCAGTAATTGCGTCGCCTCGTAACGCTGCGCTGCGGCCAGACGATCGGCGCCGAGAACCTGCTCCAGTGTGGCCTTCGCGTAGTCGTCGTTTTTCGAGAAACGCCGCTTGATCTCGGGAATCTGCGCGCCGAGCGTCCGGCTCGTGGATCGGGGATAAAGCCGGTCACCTTCATAGTAAGCCTCGATCAACTGCGTCGCACTCCCGGAGGCGAAGCGGCCGGAAAAGAGCAGCGCGGGGGCGCGGTAGGGGGTGTTCAGACCCACGTTGCCGGCCACGTAGTCCGGCCGGCCGTCGCCGTTGAAGTCCGCACTGCAGAGGGAAGTCCACCAGCCCGCGCCCGCCTTGGCAAAGCCGGCGCGCTCGGAGTAGTCCGTGAAACCGTGGCCCAGATCGTTGTGAAAATACTTCACCCCGCCCCACTCCAAGGCCAGCAGCAGGTCGGGCCAGCCGTCCCCATCCACATCGCTCCACAAGGCCGAACTGACCATCCCGACTTCCCGCAACCCGGGAGCGATCGTGTCGGTCACGTCCTCGAACCGCCCGCCGCGGTTGGCCAGGAGGGCACTGCGGGGGGCCAGCGGATACTTGCCCGGCAGAACCCGGGCGCCGAGGAACACATCCAGCCGGCCGTCCCGATCGAAGTCCGCCGCCGCGGCTGCGCCCACACTGATCGGCAAAGCTGGCAGGGCATCGGGCGCGGGCTTGAAGCCCCCGCCGGCGTCGTTGAGGTAGAGAACAGGCTGGTAATCGGGTGAGCCCGCCGGCCGGTTTGTTCCGGCCCGGGTCTCGAGCAGATCCGGGCGGCCGTCGCCGTCGGCATCGAAGAGCAGCAGCGGACCGTCGTCGACCGGGGAGGAAGGAAGTTTGGCGATGGACGAGAAGCGCGGCCCGCCGAGGTAAACTTGCGCGGGCTGCCTGCCCGTGCCGCCTAGAATCACGTCGTCCTGATGATCGCCGTTGAGATCGCCGAGGGCCAGGGCGGGACCTCGCCGGTCGAAGCGCATCGGCAAGAGCGGCTGTTGTTCCGCATCGAAGCTTTCGATGGAATTGAGCGAGAGGCCGCGGGCCTGGCTCTCGTCGACGAACTGACCCGGAGCCGGTGGCGGAGGAACCTTGAGTTCGGCGCGACCGCCCGGCTCGGTGATCGTGTAGCGGCGGTCCACGGCCAGGTCGGTGAACACTTGGGTGTGGCCGCTGGGCCAGTCGATCGTCAGGCGTTTGATCGTGGTCTCGTCGCCCAATCCGAAGTGCAGCACCGGTTCGCTGCTCGAGAGGTAACCGCGCGCCAGCACCAGCTGCCGGACCTGGATGCCCGCCGGGGTTTCCAGCCGCGCCGTGGTTCCCACTCCAAAGCGGTTGGAAGTCGTGCCGCGCAACGCGAGGATCACCCGGTGGCCGCTCTGGCTGTCGTTGCGCAGGACCGTCACTCCGGCCTCGTAGTTGGCGAACACCAGGTCCAGGTCTCCGTCGCCGTCGAAATCCGCGAACGCCGACCCGAAGCTTACCCCCACCTGGTCCAATCCCCACGCCTTCCCCACCTCCTCGAATCGCAATCCGCCCAGGTTATGAAACGCCAGGTGCCGCTCGTTCTGCACCGGGCTCATTTTCATCAACCGCAATCGCTCGGCAGGATTCTCCGCCACAATGATGCGGTCGCGCAGATCGGCGTTCTGATATTCGCGGTTGACGCCGTTGGTGACGTGCAGATCGAGCCAGCCGTCGTTGTCCAGATCCTCGAAGCGCGGCGACCACGTCCAGTCCGTCGCCGACAGGCCGGCCAGCGCCGCCGCCTCGAGACAACGGCCCGTGCCGGTGTTCAAGTGGAGCACGCTGGCGGGAAATTGCGGGGCGAGCGTCGGGCTGTCACTGTCCTCGCGACTGAGTTCACGCGAACTCGCCATGCCGCGCTGGTCCTTCTCGTGCGTGGTGGCAGCCATGTCCGCCACCAGCAGATCGATGAGCCCGTCGTTGTTCACGTCCCCCAGATCGGCTCCCATGGCGGAATACGCCAGTCGCGGCACGGCCTGGTGGATCACATCGGTGAAGGTGCCATCGCGATTGTTGCGATAGAGACGGTCCGCGGGACCGAAATCGTTCGCGACGTAGATGTCGGGCCAGCCGTCATTGTTGTAGTCCCACCAGGTCGCGGAGTGCGCGAGATTGTCGCCATAAATTCCAGCCTTTTCGGTCACGTCTTCAAAGGTGCCGTCGCCGCGGTTGTGAAACAGATAGTCGCGCCGGCCGCCGGGCTGGGCGACCGCGTTGAGCATGTTCGTCTGCACGTAAACATCGAGCCAGCCGTCGCGGTCGTAATCGCAGAAGGCGCCCATGCCGCTCGCATCCACAACCGCGAGTCCGCGCGCGGCCGCCTCTTCCTTGAACGTTCCGTCGCCTTGGTTGATATAGAGCAGATTCGGCGCTCCAAACCGGCACAGATACAGGTCCAGCCAGCCGTCGTTGTTCACGTCCGCGAACGCCACTCCCTGTTTCCAAGCGCCAACGTCATCGCCCGCGTCGCTGGAGCCGACCAGATTTTTCATCCAGGAAAGCCCCTGCTCCAGCGCGCCGCTTGACCGGACCAGTCCGGCCTTGGCGGTGACATCCTCGAATTTCCAATTGCCGAGGTTGCGAAACAGCCGGCTCTGGCCGGTCTTGCTCACGACGAACAGGTCCGGCCGGCCATCGTTGTCGTAGTCCGCCACCGCCACCCCCGTGCCCATGGCGCCGAGAGCGAACTCCTGATAGTGCTCGCCCCACATTTTCGGATCGGCATAGCTGTTTTGGGTCACGATGCCCGTCTGCTCCGGCGGCAATGGAGTGAAAAGCGTCGCCCCGCCCGGCCGGGAACGGGCGGCCAGCGGAGCCTCCGCCAATCCGGGCACAACCCCCGAGGCAACCGCCGTAAGGCCGCCACCAAGGAGGCCCGCGACCAAGCCGCAACGTCCGGTCCGCGCGAGAAAATCGAGGGCTGAACGACAGGGACAATCGCCAGCAAACATGCGGTAAAACAGCAGGCGGTTCGCCAAGGTGAGTCAAGGTCCAACCGGTCGATTTGCCCGAGGAATGCCCGCTCTTTTGTGAGAATGGCACGTCGGCCGACCAACCCCAATCATCCGCCTGGACTTGGTGCATGGGCACTCCGGTCCGAGCCCCCCGACGCCCGGGACTTGACTTGCTAAGCCCATAGGCCACCTGCAGCATGAGGATTCACGAATGCAGCCCGCATGAGTCATCTCGCCCGACTATTGTCCCGCCTTTGGATCATCGCCCCGGTTGTCGCACTGGGATTTCTGCTCTGGGCCGACGCCGCCCGCGTGCGCCGGGTGGAAGTCATCACCGGACTGGCCGGAGCGACGGCCGCCGTGGATGCCAAATCGTCCACGGGATACGCCGGCGGCGTCAGAATGCTGATCGTGCCGGGCCACAACAACGAGAGCTACCAATGGATCGCCCAGACCCAGCAGATGATCGCCCAAGGAAACTGGCGCCTGCGGCACGCCGACTACGACAATGCGCCCGGTGGACGGGCGGTCACCTCGCCTTCCCCCTATCGTTGGTGGCTGGCGCTCGTCGCGTGGGGTGAGCACGTTTTCTCGGGCCGACCGATCGGCCTCGCGGTCGAGCGCGCGGCGTTATGGGCCGACCCGATCTTGCAGGTCTTGTTGCTGCTCGGCACCGTGGCGTTTGCCTGGAGGCGATTCGGCCGCCTGCCGGCCTTCCTGCTCGCGCTGGGCGTGACGATGCTCTTCCCGCTCGCCGGTGGGTTTGTTCCGGGCAGCCCCGATGGCCGCAACCTGACGCATCTGGTGCTGTTCGCCAGCGTGCTCGCGATGCTGGCGGGAATTTTCGCCTCCGGTTCCACCGGGGCCGGAGCGCGACGTTGGTTTTTGGCCTCAGGGCTCATCGGCGGCGGCGCGTTGTGGCTGAGCGTCAGCGTGGTGCCGATCCTCGCCGGCCTCGGTTGCGGCGGCCTGGCGGCGGCCTGGCTCCACCGGCGCAACCCGGTGGCGGCCCCCCTGCCTTGGCGGGCCTGGGGCCTGGGCGGTGCGATCGCGACGCTGGGTGCGTTCTTCCTGGAGTATGCGCCCGCTCACCTGGAGCTGAAATCGTTTCGCCTCACGGAAGTCCAGCCGCTCTATGCGCTCGCCTGGCTGGGGGGCAGTGAATTGCTGGTTCGCATCGGCGCCTGGTTGCGGCAGGGGAGACTGACCCGTCGCGAGGCGATGGTCTTGGGCGGTGCGCTTCTGGCCGTGCTCAGCGTGCCCGTCGTCATGCTGCTCAAACCCAGTCCGGGTTTTCTCGTCCAAGACACGTTTGCCAACCGGCTGACCCTGCTGGACGGCGAGATCCAGGCGAAAAATTTCGCCACGTGGGTGAAGCGCGACGGGTTGACCCTGCAGCTGATCGCCACCTGTCTTCCGCTGGCGCTGGCGGGCGTCGCCTTCTGGCTTCGCTGGCGTCAGGCGGATGCCGCCGGTCGCTCCGCGCTGGTCGTGATGTTGGGG
>JAYVZM010000198.1:0-4952 GCA_043783345.1 Verrucomicrobiota bacterium | reverse complement strand
GGCCCGATGTCGTTGAAAATATCCCCCGGCTCCGCGTTCGGCGTAAAGATTTCGTCCTCCGCGCTTTTGCCCCAGCCCACGAGCTGTTCCAAAAACTGGACGGGCGGCCTCCCGTGGCCCTGCACGCTGGATTCAGTTTTGTGGAAGTTCATGTTATTTCGCGGGCGGCGCACCCGCCGCGGTGGAAATGACGGACGCGATCGCCTGCGCCTTCGCCTCCGGCTCCGCCATCGAACCCGCAAAGGCGCTGACCGAGGATTTCGCCGTCGCCGGCAATTTCCCCGCGCTGTAGGCCGCCACGATATGCCCGACGGCCTCCCTGCTCATAATCGCGCCCGCGTTCGACCAGAGGCCCTCCGCCGCCGCGCTCCCAAAGTCCACCTTGCCGCCGCCCATCTCCTGCTGCGCCACATTGAGCAGGCTGCTGACGGCCACATTCCCCAGCACCTTGGCCGCTTCCGCCAGCGCCGCATTGGCCGCCCGCCCGCGCGCATCCGTCGCCGGGTTGCCGGTGTTGACGGCGCAGCCCACCAGCATCAGGCCGGCCAGTCCGAGGAAAGCCGCCACCAGGGGCAGCGAGGTCGGCAGGCGGAAAGGCTCCAGCAGCGAGCCGTTGCCGGTCACCCGCGCATCCTTGCCGACCAGCCCGTTGAGCACATGCAACACGACCGCCGCGAGGCCGCACCAGGCCACGATCTTCGGCTTCCACGGCTCCGGGATGATCGTCGAAAGGTCGCCGAGCTGGGCGGGCAGCGCGGCCGCGACGGTGAGCAGTGCCATGACGGCGGTGCCAAAAGCGGTGAAGGAAGTGCGCCAGTTGGAGAGCGCACCATTGAGCAGGGATAAGGCGGTGTTCATAATGCCCATGCCCCGGTGTCTACCACTGTCCCGGATCTTGTCACCTCCTCGACGGCCGTGCAATCGAACCACTGCAACCGCACCAGGTCCGCGATGTGCCGGGGGTCGTCCTGGCATTGCACAGATTCATGTGCCGCCGCCCGATCCCTCCGCACAGCGTGCAAATCGGATGCGCTTTCATTCGGCGGAATCCGCGCCGATCCCCGGCGAGGTCACAGACGGCTGCGGTTTCGGATGCGGCACGATCTCCTCGGCCACGGCCGGATCCATCCCATAGACGGTCACGCAGGTCACGATCGCCGAGTCGCGTTCGAGCTGGCCCACGGTCACCGCGATGAACATATCCACCAAATCCTTCGCGCCCTTCTCGCCGATGGCCTCGATGCTCCCCGGTGCGGGCGGCGGCGGCGGCGGGGTCTGCATGGCCGCGAGCAGTTGGCTGCCGTTCTGCAGCCGCGTCGGCGCTTGCAGCTCCACCGGGATGTTCGTCTCGATGGCCGCCCGTTGGTTGGTCTGAAGATTGGCGGTGATCCGCGCGACGACCTCCTGGTAGCTCTTGCCCGAGTATTCCTTGGTTAGATCCTCCGGCGCCTTGAAGCCGCCGCTCACGAGCGCAATGTCGGCCTGGGTCTGGTGGCCCACGTCGCCGGTCAGCTTCGGCCCAAAGTTCCAGTTCCCATCCCGCCAGCTCGGCACCAGCTCGCCGGTCGGCAGCCGCCGCATCGCCGGCGGCAGCAGCTTGCGCGCGATCCGATCCTGAAAGAACGCATCCCGCACCGGATTCAAAATCTGATCCTCCAGCAAATGATGCTGCCAGTAGTTGATGCGCCGCTGCGCAAAGACCACTTCCACCCGCTGCGCCACCCCGCCCAGGAGCGCGAGATTGTAGAGAAAGCCGTAGGGCAGATCGAGCCCGATGGCCATGTGCCGCACAAAGGTTTCCACCGCCTGCAAAAACGCCCCGGTCGGACGCATCGCTCCGGGCGCAAACTTGATGTCCTCGCCCTCGTTCATCTTCACCACCTTGCCCTTCTGCGCCTGCATCGTCGGCGTGCCGTCGCTCGTGGCCCCGTCCCATTTCAGCGCGCTGTGCGGCGAGTTCGGATTCTTGGAAAAGAGGAAGCCCGCGTAGCTGCTCGCCCATTTGCTCGCCTGCAAATCGCTGTCGAGGATCTCCTGCAAATCCCGGGCCCGGGGCAGGACCACCTGCAGCTTGCTCACGCCGCGGTATTGGTCGCTCCGGTCGTGGTCGTCCAGGTAGAGGAATTGCGCCGGATCAATCTCCACCGGGTTGCGGTAATTGGCCGTGCGGGTGCGGTCGAAGATGCGCACGCTGGTCACGCGGCCCAGCTCGTCGAGCGTGAACCCGCCGATGTAGTGCTCGCTCGTGGAATGTTCCAGCGGCGAGCCGATGCGGTCCGCCTCGATGCCTTGCAGGCAAAGCTGCTGGCCGATGGGCCGCCAGGCGTAGCCGTAGCTGCCATCCACGAAATGCCCCATGAAGCCCAGCTCCACCATCTTGCGCAGGGTGTGGCGGCCCGTCAGGTCGCACTCCGTCCTGCCCGCCGTCGTCTCGCTCGACCAGGCGTGAAAGGCGTCCGCGTAAATCTTGTCCATCGCCGGGTTGCCGGTGTTCGGCTCGTAGCTCAGGTGCGCCGTGGCATACATGCCGATCCGGTGCAGGATGCCGTGGAGCAGGGGATTGTTGCGCACGGCGTCGCGCGCCTCCCACATGAGCATGATACGGTCGCGGCCCGCCCGATAGCTTTCCGCCGCCGCGTTCTTGCTCTGGCCGCCGCCGCTGCCCCGCATCCGTCCCGGATTGGCCGCGTCGTAATCGAACGCGTGGACCATCCCGCGAAAAGCCAGCCGCCGCAGCCCGCTCTCCGGCGCCACAAAGGCAATCGCCCGGTCGGCCACGTACTCGAGTCCGCGCAGCGTCCGCTCGAACATATTGGGGGCCTTGCTCATGGCTTCATCCTCCGCTCCCGCAATTCCTCCAGGTCGCGCTCCACCTGCCGGACATGGGCCTCGTTGAGCCGTTCCACCCGTTCGGCATCGAGCTTCACCACAGTCACCAGAGCGGCGGTTTCGATGTGGGCAATCTTCTCGGATGCCATCTGCGAATCGCGGATGCCCTGCGCCACCAGGTAGCCGACGGAACTCAGCACTGCCACCGTGATCGAGGCCACGCCCACCATCGCGGCCACGGCCGCCCAGACATTCGAGAAATTGGGACTGGTCTTGGCGTCGATCTTGTCGGCCAGCGCCGTGAAGTTGGCCCGCATCTCCCGGGCAAACGACGAGAACTCGGAGTGCGTCACATACCCCTCGGACCCCGGGCTTTGCGCGCCCATCAGAACATCCTCCCCGGATCGCCCGGCAGCGCGGAAGAGTTGTCGCTCATCCGCGAAAAATCCACCACCCCGCTCCGCGGCTGCCCGCCGCCGCCCATCTCCGTTTGCACGCGGACGGCCGCGGACAGTTGCTCGCGCATCTCGTTCAGGTCGGCCTGGTAGTTCTTCCCGGTCGGCGAACCCTGCGAGACAAACCCCGTATTGCGCGCCTTGAGGGCAATGATCTCCGCCGTCAGCTCATCGGCTGAATAACTCTGGTAGATTTCCAACCATTGTGGCGAAGCCATAGAAAATTTGCGGGTATCGGATTTGAACCGATGACCTTCTGGTTATGAGCCAGACGAGCTACCAGGCTGCTCCAACCCGCTGAAAATTATTTGGCCACACCGACCGCGGTCAGCCGCAGGACGATCGTGGTCGTGGTCCTGACGACGCCGAGGATGGTCTTGAACCAGCCGGTCACGCAGTCGGTGTCCGGGCAGATGTCGCCGGGCGTGGCCCCGAGGATGAGCGTGTCGCCGGGCGTCAGGCCGGAGGCCGCGATCTGGAGCGCGGGATCATCCGTGACATAGCTCACCGGCTGGCCGGCGGCCGCGCCGTTGCAGGCGATGCCCTCCACGACATAGAGAGGCGAGGCGCCATTGGCGTCGGCCGGAGCCATGAGGCCGGCGGCGGTCTTGTAGAGCGGTTGGCCCGCGGTGATGGTGGAAAGCGCCTTTTTGCCATGCACGATAGAGGCATCAGCGGAAGGAACGACGTTTGCAGCAGTGATTGAGATGGCAGCCATAGTGCCTCTCTCCCCGTGTCAACTCACCGCCGCCGCTTCCTCTCATGCATGAGAGCCTTCCCATCCGTACATCATCCCCTATCAATGGCGCGCCTCACCTTGAAAACGCCTTCCGCGCGCCCCCACAACCCGGCTCGCCTGAGCCACTTCCAAGGTGAGGCGCGCTATTGATAATGAGGACAACATCAACCAACCTGCACTCAGACCCACAACTATGAAACCAGACCCACAACTCCCACCGGCTCCCTTCCCCTTGGAAGCCATCTATCCCGGCACCCACGAGAAATACCCCGCCATCGCCGCCGCCGAGGCCGAGTCCTTCCTCGCCCACGGCAGCGGCCCCACGGGGTTCGCCCTCACCGACCCCGAGATCATCCGCTGGCTCACCGGCGCCGACCCCTGGCCCTGCGACTTCCAGATCGCCCCGGTCCCGCCCGAGTGGACGGCCCTCCTTGCCCCGCTCCCCGAGTGGCACCACCCCATGGCCGACGCCATCGCCCCGCGACTCCGCGAGGACCTGGCCCGCCGCATCCCCGGCCTGCTCCCCGGCGTGACCCTGGCAATCCTCGAACACATGGAGGTATGGGCATGCCTGAACTAAAAGGACGGCAGACCCCCATCACCGACGCCTGGGTGGCTCACTTCCGCGCCGAGTTGGCCAAGCGCGGACGCGGCGCGCAAAGCGAGCTCGCCCGCCACCTGTGCGGCGACCCCGAAGCCAAGCACAACCAGATCACCCGCTGGGTGGGGCAGTTCTCCAGATGGTTTCGACGGACGGCCCTGCCCTCCATGGAGGACGCCGGACGGATCGACGCCTGGCTCGATCAGACCAAGCGCCGCAAAGACCGCACGCCTCTCATGCATGAGAGCCCCGGCACGCGTACATCCTCCCCTATCAATCCCGCGCCTCACCTTGGAATCCGGACGGAAACGACGGACGGCGGCTAAGG
>JAYVZM010000197.1:0-4956 GCA_043783345.1 Verrucomicrobiota bacterium | reverse complement strand
GGAGCTTGCTCCGGCTTGGTCGGCAGAACGGGATTGAGTGTGGATTGCATCGGGCTCGAACGGGTTTGCAGAGGTCTTGTCAAATGCCCCGGAGCTTGCTCCGGGGATGGTTTACTCAGGGTGTGTTGATGCCGGAGGGATTGGTCGATCATCCAACCCCCAAACGAACTGCAGCCACTGCAAGCAACGAAACCCAATAGCCCACCTGTGATTGTTAGCCACCTCCGTGGGCGCGACGGAATCGAAGTCATCATCATTGCTTAAGGTATTGTTCAGCCAAAGCCAAAACCGGAACTGCGTAAGCAGTCATGGACGTAGCTCTGAGGCCTTCTAACTTAGTTTCCGGACAATGCTGCGTGCCAGCATCTCGTTGATCTCGGTATGGCGCGGGATGGGTTGGGCGACCTTGGTCTTGGGATTCTGATACCAGTCGTGTTTGCCGCCGTGCCGGATGAACACCGCGCCGGTTTCCTCAATCTTGCGGATCAAGTCGCGCCGTTTCACGCCAGCTCGAGTTGCGCATGCCGGCGGACGTTTGGAATTGCCCCGGAGGTCAAATCCTTGTGCAAGTCGGCCAGGTGGGCCTTCAGGTCCTCCAGACTGGTGCCCTGTGTCGGGTAATCGGGAAATTCATCAAGAAAGCCGATCCAGTCATTGCCATCCTGCCAGTAGGTGAAGCCGGTGTTTTTCATGACAACCGCAGGATGGGTGATTTGGGCGGGCCGTCAAATCTTCACCGACTGCCCTCAGGAGTTGGGCCGACAGTTTTTCTCATCAGGACCATCGCGAATGTGTTGCCGGACGGATAGGTGATGTCCTTTCGGGCCAAAGGCTCGTAGCCGAGCCGCACATAGTAGCGCGGTAGAAAACCGGCGTCGACGCAATCGATGAACGCCTGGGTCGCTCCGGCGCCGCAAATCCGGCTCTCGCATTCCCGCATGACCTGCGCACCCACACCACCGCCACCATGGGCCCGCGCCACCGCCAGGGATTTGATCCACCACAGGCGCTCTTCGCCGAGAAGATCGGTCCAATACGGATTGTTCTCTGATGCTAGGGTGACGACCGCCGCAATGCGACCATCGATGAAGCAGGCAAACAGCTCCCCTCCGGCCTGGCGTTCGACAAGGACGTCCCGGGGAAGCGCGCGCAACCACTGGCGAACCCCCTTCGCGTTCAGCCACTCGAACAGCCCGAGATAGACCGCATATGCGTCATTGACCTCCGAGCTGCTGACCTGACGGAACGACACTTTCACGACCGCGCGAGTTGCTGTAGGAAATGAAATCGATTTTGGCGCTCAAATCTTCACCGGGCTCACGCGCTGGCCGTCGGCCACGCGGTCGCCGGGATAGAGGATGACCTCGTCGCCGTCGTTCAGGCCTGCGGTCACCTCCGTCTCGGTGCCGCTGGAACGGCCGGCCGTCACCGGCACGAGCACGGCCTGGCCGTGGCGCACGACGTAGGCCGACCAGGTGGAGCCGCCGCGAAACAGGGCCGAGACCGGCACCTTGAGCACGCGGGCGCTCTCCCATACGACCACGCGCGCCTCGACGCGGAAATTGTCGCCCAGTGTGAGGCGCTCGGCCAGCGGCGTGGTGATGTCGGCCACGACGTTGACCCGCTGTTCCTCGACGCCGAGGGCGGAAATCTTGGTGAAGGCCGCGGGCTCGACCAGCCGCAGGCGGGCCTCGAGGGGCTTCGGGCCGCCCCATTGCTCGAGCTCGACGCGCGTGCCGGCGGCGATGGCCGCGCCGTCGCGCGACAGCAGCTCGATCACGACCTCCAGGTCGGCGGGGTCGCCCACGTCCAGCAAAGGCGTGCCGGCGGTGACCGGACGTTCGCTCTCCTGGAAGACGTGCAGCACCCGGCCGGCGACGGGCGCGCGGACTTCGAGCAGCGCGGGCGTGGCGCCGGGAACGGCCTCGGCCAGCTCGGCCTCGGCCGCGCGCAGGGCGCCCTCGGCGGCGATCACATCGCGGGCGGCGGCCGTCTCGCGCATCTGCGAAGTTTCCAGGTCCTGCGGTGAGACGGTTTTCTCGGCGAACATCCGTTCCATCCGGCGCAGTTCGTTGCCGGCGAGCGCGTAGGCGGCCCGGCTTTTCTCCAAGGCGGCGGTGGCGGCGGTCCGGCGGGCCTCGGCCAGGGCGCGGCTGCGCGGGTCGAGCGGCGACGCGGCCATCGGCTCGATGACGGCGACGACGTCGCCGGCGGCGATCTCCGCGCCAGGCTTGAAGGGCACGCGGCGCAGCTGGCCGGTGACCGGCGAGGAGACGACGTAGCGCTGGCGGATGCGCGTCTTGCCCTCCTCGCTGACGGTGGCGCGCAGCGGACCGAACGCGGCCCGCGCGGTCTCGACGGTCGCCGGACGCGGGCGCAGGCCGAGCGTGAGCAGGGCCACCAGCACGGCGGCGCCGGCATAGGGGAGCCAGCGGAAGGGCTTGGTCTTTTTCGGAGCGGGAGACGGGGAGTTCATGGGAAATCAGCAGGGCCGGTCTCTGACCGGCCTGGCCAGTCGGAGACTGGCCCTAGTCGGGAGGTTGGACACGTAAATTCTCACTCCGGGGCCTTGAGGGTGGCGATGAGGTCAAGCTGCTTGAGCTTGCGGAGGACGAACACCGCGGAAAGCGCGGAGGCGATGACGACGACAATGACGGCGAAGGAATAGGTGTAGGTGGTGAACACCAGCGGCAGGCGGATCGTCTCGGTGTTGATCGAGCCGACGATCACGGTCGTCAGGCCGGTGCCGAGCAGCAGGCCGAGCGGCACGGCCAGCAGCGCCAGGATGACCAGCTCGACCACGAGAATGGCGCCGACCTCGCGCTGGGTCATGCCGATGACCCGCAACGTGGCCAATTCGCGGGCCCGTTCGGCCAGCGAAATGCGGGCGTTGTTGTAGATCACGCCGAAGGCGACGATGACGGCGAAGATGAGGTAGATGGTCTGGATGAGCCCCATGCTGGCCGCGGTGGTTTCGCGGAAGGCCTGGCGCAGGCTCTCCTTGATGACGACCGTGCTGACCCGCGGGATTTCCTTCAGCGCGGCGAGAAACTCCGCCCGGCGGGACATGTCGAGGCCGATGCTCGCCCCGGTGATCACGTCGCCCTCGCCGAGGAAACGGTTGATGGCGTGCAAGTCCATGTAGGCGGTGATGCCGGTGAAATCCTCGGCGGTCGCCATCAGCGGGACGTTCAGCACCGGCCGGCGGCCCTCGAGCGCCTCGAGCACGAGCGTGTCGCCGACGTGCGCGCCGAGCACGGTCGCGAGCTTGGCGGAGAGGATGACGCCGTTAGCCGGCGGGGAAATCTCCCGACCGGCGGAGTCGATCGCCCGGCTGTGCTGACTGCCGGGCAGGAGGCTGCGCAGGCCGATCTGTCGGCTGCGGCCCTGGAAGTGGATGCGCACGGCGGCGCTGCGCGAGGGTTCGAGGCTGGTGACGCCGGGCAGCTGGGCCAGCTCGTGGGCCAGCCGGGCGGAGGAGGGCTCGACGAGGCCGAGGTTGACGTCCTGCCGCTGGACGACGTCCCACTGGAAATCGAGGACCTCGCGGATGCCGGCCTTGAAGGTGTTGGGCAGGATCAGCAGCGCGGTGGCGAGCGAGAGCCCGGCGACGGTAAACACGGCTTGCATCGGGCGGCGCTCGAGGTTGCGCACGGCGATGCGGAAGGAATGGGTCAGCAGGCGGGCGAGGGCGGTGCGCTCGATGAAGGCCGGGCGGAAATTCGCCGGCGGTTCGGGACGCATCGCCTCGGCGGGCGGGAGCTTCGCCGCCTTGCGCACGGCGCCGAGCACGCCGAGCGTGACGGCGCCGAGCCCGACCGCGAGCGCGACGGCCACGGCGTTGCCATCGAGCCGGAAGAACAGGTCGGGAAAACGGAAGAAGAGCTCATACATGACGACGAGCTTGTGGCCGAGCGCGATGCCGCCGAGCAGGCCGACGACCACGCCCGCCGCGACCATGACGAACGCGAACTTGAGGTAATGGACGACGATCTGCCGGTTGGTGAAGCCAAAGGCCTTGAGGATGGCGATCTGCTCGCGTTGCAGCGAGAGCAGACGCGTGAGCACGGCGTTGACCATGAAGGCCGACACGCTGAGGAAGATGGTCGGGAAGCCGATGGAGAGGATGGTGAGCACGCGGATCTCGTCGGTCACGCGGATATGCGACGGGTGATCCTTGCGGCCGAACGCGCCGAGCCCGCCGTAGGGCCGGAGCAGGCGGTCGGCCGCGGCGATGACCGGCTTCTCGCCCGCGCCCGGAGCGAGGGTGAGCGTGAAGTGGTTGAAGGCGCCATAGAGGTCCCAGGCCGTGGCGACCTCCTTGTAGGGCAGCCAGAAAATGCCGAAGGTGCGGCTGTCGGGCAGCGCCACGCCCGGACGCGATTCGAAAATGTATTCGGGCGAAAGCACGATGCCCGCGAGGCGGAAGGTCTGACGCCGGCCGTTGAGCAGCATCGTGAGCGTGTCGCCGGGCGAGAGCCGGTTGGCCTTGGCGAAGGCCTCGCCGACCAGCACCTCGCCGCGCGCGCCGGGGGCCAGCCAGCGGCCGCGGCGCAGGAACAGGCGGTTGAGCTCGGGTTCGCCGAAGTCCGGCAGCGAGCGCACGAGGCCGCTGCAGGGCTCGGCGATGCCGGGCAGGTCGAGCGTGACCGGCACCGAGAGGTCGGTTTGCGCCGTGGCCACGCCGGGGATCTCGCGCAGGCGGTCGATGAGGCGGTTGGGCGCGCGCTTGAGCGAACCGAAGACGTCGCCGAAATGGTTGGTCTGGTAATACTCGCTGCGGGTGGATTCGAGGGAATGGATGAGGCTGCGCGCCATGATGAGCATCGCGAGGCCGCAGGCCATGACGAGCGAGACCGCGGCGGCCTGGCCCTTGAGGCGCTGCAGGTCGCGCAGCAGTTTGCGGTCGAGATGGGGGAGCATGTCAGAAAGCTCCAAGCTCCAACATCCAAGCAC
>JAYVZM010000196.1:0-12138 GCA_043783345.1 Verrucomicrobiota bacterium | reverse complement strand
GCGGAGACTTCGTCGTCGGTGAACGCGTCGTAAATCGGCTTGACGCAGTTGCGACGCTCGGCAACGGGAAGTTTCAGCTCCTGCTGGCAGTCGTCGTAAACCCGGTCTAACAATGATTGCCGGCCCGCGCGGCGGGTCAGGTTCACCGCCGCTTGGAAGGCGATGAATTTGCCGAGCTCCGACATGTCGATGCCGTAGCAGTCGGGGTAGCGGATCTGCGGCGCGGTCGAGGCGATGATGATCTTGCGCGGGTTGAGCCGCTTGAGGATGCGCAGGATCGAGCGGCGCAGCGTCGTGCCGCGCACGATGGAATCGTCCACGCAGATCAGGTTGTCCCTCGGGCTCACGACGCCGTAGGTGACGTCGTAGACGAGCGACGCGAGGTTGTTGCGCGACTTCTCCTGGCTGATGAAGGTGCGGAGCTTGACGTCCTTGGTGACGAGCTTCTCGGCCCGCGGCCAGTTGTTGAGGATGAGGTCGTCGACGAGCGCCTCGGTGATCTTGCCGGCCTGGGCGGCGTCGAGGAGGGTCTGCTTGACCTCGGCGCGGCGGCGGAAGCGCAGTTCGCTCATCAGGCCGAAGTAGGCGACCTCGGCGGTGTTGGGAATGAAGCTGAAGACGGAATTCGCCAGGTCGCCTCCGATGGAGTTCCACAGCTGGTTGGACAGGCCGGCGCCGAGCGCCTTGCGCTCGCGGTAGATGTCGGCGTCGTTGCCGCGGGAGAAATAGATGCGCTCGAACGTGCACTGGGTCTTTGGCAGCGCGGGTTTGATGCGCTCGAGGGCGACCGTGCCGGCGCGTTTCATCACAACCGCGCAGCCGGGCTCGACTTCCTTCACGTCCTTGGCCTCGAGGTCGAACACCGTGCAGAGCGGCGCGCGCTCGGAGGCAAAGGCCACGACCTCGTCGTTCTCAAACCAGTGGCACGGGCGGATGCCGGACGGGTCGCGCGCCACGAAGGCGTCGCCATTGCCGAGGACGCCGACGAGGGAGTAGCCGCCGTCCCAGTTGGCCGAGGCGTTGCGGAGGACGCGGGCGGGATCGATCTCCTCGTTGATGCGGCGGGAAATCTCGGCGCCCGGCAGGCCGGTGTTCCGCAGGCCGCGATAGATCTGCTCATGCTCGTCGTCGAGGCAGAAGCCGATGCGTTCGAGGATGGCCTGGGTGTCGGTGGCGAAGATGGGATGCTGGCCGATGGCGATCAGGCTGTCGTTCAGCTCGGCGGTGTTGGTCAGGTTGAAATTGCCCGCGAGCATCAGGTTGCGGGTCGGCCAGGAACTGCGGCGGAAGAACGGGTGGCAGGCGCTGAGGTTGTAGCCGCCGGAGGTGCCGTAGCGCAGGTGGCCGAGGTAGAGTTCGCCGCAGAAATCGAAGTTCTTTTTGACGGTGTCGGGAAACTCAGGGTGGATGGTGCCGGCGCCCACCAGGGTGTTGTAGCGCGCGATCAGCGCCTGGAAGATGGTGTCGAGCGGGTTGGCCTCGACGTTGCGCTCGCGGAACATGTAGGGCTCCCCGGCCGGCACGTCGAACTTGACGCAGGCCACGCCCGCGCCGTCCTGCCCGCGGTTGTGCTGCTTCTCCATCAGCAGGAACAGCTGCTGGAAGCCCCACAGCGGTGTGCCGTATTTCTCCTGGTAGTAAGCGAGCGGTTTCTTCAGCCGCACCAGGGCGATGCCGCATTCGTGGGAGATGAATTCGCTCATGCTGCCGTCCTCCGCTCGCGCCGTAGGCCGATTCCACCCGCCACCCGCTGGCCACCGTTGCGGCCTGCTGGCCGCCCGGTGTTTGTCCGCGGTTCTCGCGGAGCGAAACCGAGGCAAACACACTGCGCCCGTCCGACGTTTTTTGGGCTGGGCAATGGATGAACTGTGCTCGTCACGGCATTAAAGACGTTCATTCCGCCGACCGCGGGCGTTTCGTCAACGGCTTTCTCGGGCATAGTTTTGAAAGATCGATGAAGTTGCCCACGAAACCCACGAATACCCACGAATTGGAAAAACCTGGTGTGGGAAAGAAAGCCGGAATCGATGGAGCAACAAATCCATTCGTGTCATTTCGCGTGTTTCGTGGGCACTGGGCACTGTTCCGCATAAACCGGCTCAGTCCACTTGACCACGCGGGTGATTTTGTGAACATCGCGCCTTCGACCATGCTGATCCTCCGCGGCTCACCTGCCCTCTCCTCGTTCCGTCTCCAGAAACTTCTCGCGGACCTTGCCGTCGCGGGCCTCCCCGCAAAGGCCATCGGTGCGGAGTTCGTCCATATTGTGGAAACCATGGGCGACCTGACCTCCACCCAGCGCTCGGTGCTCGAAAAGCTCCTGACCTACGGCCCCAGCCGCGCAGCCACGACCGTCACCGGCATCGTCCAAGTCGTCGCCCCCCGTCCCGGCACCATCTCCCCGTGGTCCTCCAAGGCCACCGACATCGCCCACATCTGCGGCCTGGCCGCCGTCAAACGCATCGAGCGCGTCATCTCCTACACGATCGACGTCGACGAGTCGGCGCCCCCGTTCCCACTCTGTTCCCTCGACACCGCCCAGCTCCAGACCCTGCGCGCCCGGCTCCACGACCGGATGACGCAGACCGTCTTCGGCGACCTCGCCGCCTGCGAGGCCCTTTTCCGCCACGAGACGCCCCGCCCGATGAGCAGCGTGCCGATCCTGACCGCCGGCCGCGCCGCCCTGGTCACCGCCAACAAGTATCTCGGCCTGGCGCTCGCGGAGGATGAGATCGACTACCTCGTCAAGGCCTTCACGGCCCTCGGCCGCGACCCGCACGACATCGAGCTGATGATGTTCGCGCAGGCCAACTCCGAGCATTGCCGCCACAAGATCTTCAACGCCACGTGGGACATCGACGGCCAAGCGCAGGCCAGATCGCTGTTCCAGATGATCAAGAACACCTATGAGCTGCACAGCGCCGGCATCCTCTCCGCCTACAAAGATAACGCCGCCGTTCTCACCGGCACCCGCGGCGGCCGTTTCTACTCCGACCCGCGCACCCACGAATACGCCGCACACGAGGAGGACATCCATCTCCTCTGCAAGGTCGAGACGCACAACCATCCCACCGCCATCTCCCCCTACCCCGGCGCCTCCACCGGCTCCGGCGGCGAGATCCGCGACGAGGGCGCCACCGGCCGTGGCGCCAAGCCCAAGGCCGGCCTCACCGGCTTCACCGTCTCCAACCTGCGGCTCCCCGGCGCCGTGCAACCCTGGGAAAAGGAAAACGGCAAGCCCGGCCGCATCGCCTCCGCCCTCGACATCATGATCGAGGGCCCGCTCGGCGGCGCCGCCTTTAACAACGAATTCGGCCGCCCCAGCATCAACGGCTATTTCCGGACATTCGAGCAGGAAGTCCCGGCGGCGGTAGGGGCGCCGCTTGCCGACGCCCGCGGGCGCACGTCAGGTGCGCCCCTCCAAGCAATCGCCTCTTCTTCCGCCACCGAACTCCGCGGCTACCACAAGCCCATCATGCTGGCCGGCGGCCTCGGCAACATCCGCGCCGACCACATCAAGAAGGGCGCCATCAACCCCGGCGACCAGCTCGTCATCCTCGGCGGCCCGGCCATGCTCATCGGCCTCGGCGGCGGCGCGGCCAGCTCCCTGGCCAGCGGCGCCGGCAACGAGGACCTCGATTTCGCCAGCGTGCAGCGCGACAACGCCGAGATGGAGCGCCGCTGCCAGGAGGTCATCGACCGCTGCTGGGCCCTCGGCGACGACAACCCCATCTCCTTCATCCACGACGTCGGTGCCGGCGGCATTTCCAACGCCCTGCCCGAACTCGTCAACGACGGCGGCCGCGGCGGCCGGTTCCAGCTCCGCGCCGTCCCCAACGACGAGCCCGGCATGTCCCCGCTCGAGATCTGGTGCAACGAATCCCAGGAGCGCTACGTCCTCGCCGTCCCCGCCGCACGCCTCGAGGTTTTCCAGCAACTCTGCGAGCGCGAGCGCTGCCCCTTCGCTGTCGTCGGCGAGGCCACCGAGAGGAAGCAACTCGTCCTCGAGGATTCCCATTTCAAGAACACGCCGATCGACCTGCCGCTCGAGGTCCTCCTCGGCAAACCCCCGCGGATGGCGCGCTCGGACGTCACGCGGAGCCGTTCGCTCCCGCCGCTTGACCTGCGCGGCCTGACTCTGACCGACGCCGTCCACCGCGTCCTCGCGCATCCGACGGTGGCGGACAAGACCTTCCTCATCACCATCGGCGACCGCACCGTCGGCGGCCTTATTTGCCGCGACCCGATGGTCGGACCGTGGCAAGTGCCTGTCGCCGACTGCGCTGTCACCGCCGCCGCCTTCGATGTCTATACCGGCGAGGCCATGGCCATGGGCGAGCGCACGCCCGTCGCGATCAACAGCGCCGCGGCCTCCGCCCGGCTCGCCGTCGGCGAGGCCCTCACCAATCTCGCCGCCGCCCAGGTGGGCGACCTCGGCAAGGTCAACCTCTCCGCCAACTGGATGGCTGCGCCCGCCATCCCGGGAGACGGCGCCGACCTCTACGCCGCCGTGCAGGCCGTCGGCATGGAACTCTGCCCGGCCCTCGGTATCACCATCCCGGTCGGCAAGGACTCGATGAGCATGAGCACCGCTTGGCAGGACGGCGGCAAGGACAAGCGCGTCACCGCGCCCATCTCGCTCATCATCTCGGCCTTCGCGTCCGTGATGGACATCCGGCTGTCGCTCACTCCGCAGTTGCGATACGATCAGGTCACAGAGGACACGGAGATAGACACAGAGAACACAGAGTCAAAATCATCAGGTCTTAAAACTCCTGCTGTCTCTGTGTTATCCTCTGTGCTCTCTGTGTCCCAAGAATTGAAGGTCGGGGATACGGTTCTCTTATTGATTGACTTGGGCCGCTCCAAGAACCGGCTGGGCGGATCCATCCTCGCCCAGGTCGTCTCCCAGACGGGCGAGGCGCCGGCGGACGTCGACAGCCCGGCCGACCTCAAGAACTTCTGGAACGCCATCCAGCAGCTCGGCCGCGAGAAGAAGATCCTTGCCTACCATGACCGTTCCGATGGCGGTCTCCTCGCGACCATCGTGGAAATGGCCTTTGCCGGCCATGTGGGCGTCGACCTGGAAATCCCGCATCTCCACGACCCGTTCTCCGCCCTCTTCAACGAGGAACTCGGCGCCGTCATCCAGGTGCGCGAGGAGGATTTCGACGACGTCTACCTCGCCCTGCGCCAGCACGGTTTGAAAGCCTGTGTCTCGCGCATCGGCACGCTGAATTGCCATTATGCGCTCCGCGTGAAACAGTCGGGCAAGGAAATCTTCAACGAAAGTCTCACCGCCCTCCGCGCCATCTGGTCGGACGTCACCCGCCGCATCGCCCTGATGCGCGACAATCCCGCGGCGGCCGAATCGGACTACCAGCTGAAGCTGGACCAGAGCGATCCCGGCATCACGCCGGTGATCACGTTTGACCTGGCCAGTCCATTTTCACAGGAGGAAACGGAGAGAACTGAGAAATCTGGATCCCAAACCTCTGTTCCCTCTGTTACCTCCTGTAAGAGTTCATTTCGCCCTTCGGTCGCGATCCTGCGCGAGCAGGGCGTGAACGGCGAGGTCGAGATGGCCGCGGCCTTCACCCGCGCGGGGTTCCGCGCCGTCGATGTCCACATGACCGACATCCTCAGTGGCCGCGTCTCGCTCAGGGATTTCCGCGGGCTCGCCGCCTGCGGCGGGTTCAGCTATGGCGACGTGCTCGGCGCCGGCGAAGGCTGGGCAAAGAGCGTGCTCTTTCACGACCGCGCCCTCGCGGAGTTCCAGGCCTTCTTCGCCCGCGAGGACGCCTTCGCGCTCGGCGTGTGCAACTGTTGCCAGATGATGAGCAATCTCCATTCGATCATCCCCGGCTCCGACCACTGGCCCCGTTTCGTGCAGAACCAGAGCGAACGCTACGAAGGCCGCTTCGTCTCCGTGAAGATCGAGAAGACGCGCAGTGTCCTTTTCCAAGGCATGGAAGGCTCCGTCATCCCCATCTGCACCGCCCACGGCGAAGGCTACGCGGAGTTCACCGACCGCGCCGCCGCCGAGGCGTGCAGCAAGTCCGGCCTCGTCGCCGCCCGGTTCGTCGACAACAAGCACCATGTCACCGAGCAATACCCGCTAAACCCGAACGGCTCGCCTTTCGGCATGACCGCCCTCACGACGACCACCGGCCGCGTTACTATCCTGATGCCGCACCCGGAGCGGGTCTTCCGGACCCACGCCATGAGCTGGCATCCCGCCGACTGGCCCGAGGACTCGCCTTGGATGAAGCTTTTCTACAACGCCCGGGAATGGACCCGCTGAGCGGCCCGACGTTCAATCGACCTGCCATGAAAACTTCTCCCCGCTGGCTTCGATGGTTCAGTCTCGCCGGGGCACTGGCCCTCGCGGTTTCAGTCACCGCCCAGTCCGGCGACAAACCGCCCGCCAATCTCGACGCCCTGCTGGAACCGGTCATCGCCCGCGCGAAAATTCCCGGCATGGCCGCCCTGGTGCTGCGCGGTGATCGGGTTATCGCCCAAGGCATCGCTGGCGTCCGCAAGCAGGGAGCGCCCGAACGCATCACCCTGGACGACCAGTTCGAGCTCTGTTCCGCCACCAAGGCGATGACGGCCATGCTGGCCGCCCTGCTGGTCGAGGAAGGGAAAGCCCATTGGAACACGACCCTGGGCGAAATCTTCGCCGATACTCCCGGTCTGGATCGCACATGGAACCAGGTGACGCTGCGGCAGCTGCTCGCGCAGCGCGCCGGGATCACGGGTAGCCACCCGATTTCTTTTTTGACGAGCGTCCGCTCCGCGCCGGGCGATCTGCCCCGGCAGCGCCGGGATTTTGCGACGAAGCTGCTGGCACACGGACCGGACATACCGCCCGGCAACAAATTCGTTTATTCGCCCGTGAACTACATTCTGGCGGGTGCCGTCCTGGAGCGAATCACCGGTCAATCCTGGGAAAGCCTGATGCAAGAGCGTCTCTATCGTCCCCTCGGCATCGCGAGCGGAGGCTTCGGGCCTCCGGGCACGCCGGGCCAGGTGGACCAACCCTGGGGGCACGGGCATCGCCGCCTGTGGCAGGTCCCCCTGCCCGGGCCGGGCGATACTCCCTTTGACCCCGGCAGCGACCAAGCCGACTACCCCCTGGCCAGCGGCCCCGCGGGGCTGGCCCACATGACCATCAAGGATTGGGCCCGGTTCGTGACGCTGCACCTGCGGGCAGATCCCGCCAACCCGCACCGGCAGGTCACGCTGCTCAAAGCGGACACGTTCGCGCAACTCCACGGACTGGAATCGGGTGAAAAGGAATACGCCGCGGGCTGGTTTGTCGGCACGCGACTGTGGGCGAAAGGTCCGCGCACCGGCGACACCGGCCGCGTCTTGTTTCACGCGGGGGACAACGGAAGGTGGAATACGGTGGTATGGATCGCGCCGGAATTGGACTTTGCCATGCTCATCGTGTGCAATCGCGGCGGCGTGTCCGGGCCGGTCGACAAAGTCGCGGGCGCTCTGACCAGATACGCCCCCCTGCCGCCGGCGGCAGATTGAGGGCGGGCGACCATCCGGCAGGCCCCGCCCGGAACGGGCCTTCAGGACCGTGGCTACGAGTTCACAACCTGCGGATTGGCCCGAGGATTCTCCCGGATGAAACTCATCTGCCACGGCTGGGTTGTCGCGCGCCCTGTTGCCCTCATTGCCAGCATTGTTTGCATTGCTAGCGAGGCTGCCAATGCTAGGGATCCCAGCGATGTCCACCATCGCCGAACCTGATCATGCCCACGCCGCCCATGAGCGGCAGATGGCGATCTATCGGGCGATGACGCCGCAGCAACGTATGGAACAGGCGCTCCGAATGAACCGCCGCATGCGCGAGCTGATGGCCACCGGCTTCCGCGACCGCCACCCCGAATGGACCGAGCCGCAGGTCAAACGCGCCGTGGCCGACCGCATCCTCCATGCCCGGACCGGATGAGCTGAGCCTGTTTGTCGAGCGACTGGAGGCGGTCGGTGCGCCCTATATGGTGACTGGTGCCACTGCCGCCATTCTCTATGATCAGCCCGTGTCACCAACGATCTCGACGTGGTGCTGAGCCTCGACGACAAGGCACGCGGCTCTTTGCTGCGGGCATTTCCGAAAACCGAATCCTACGCGCCGCCCGAATCGCTCATTCAAGCCGCTCAGTGCGGGCCGCGCCGACATCGGCGCGAAAATCCAGCGCGGAGCCTCGGGCGTGACCGGAAAAAGCGAAAATGAGACCGCCTGCATCAAAACGACCGCGTTTTTCAGCAGCCTGCTAGTGACACTTTGCGTCACGGCTCACGCACTCAGCTATTATCAGCGATTTTATTTCTCGTGCTTCTTTTTTGGAGGTTTAGTAACTTACACTAGATGAATTCGGCTCGGCTTTCGTTCGTTCAGACTCTCACGCTGATAGTGGCTCCAGTCTTTTTTACTGCCGGGGGTGGCTGCAGTCGCCAGGAGACAATGCTGGCCCCAAAGGCCCCGCCGGCGCCAGCGGCTGCGACAGTTGCGATGTCCCTGCACCCTCTGGCCATCGGAGCGGCGATCGGCGAGCAACCGTGGATTGCCCATGTTTGCCCGGTAGACCTTGATCGTGACGGGATGCTTGACCTCGTCTTTTGCGATGCAAAGGAAAACAAGGTGATCTGGCTCAGGCAGACCTCGCCCGGCGTCTTTGAAGAGAAGGTCCTGGCCACTGACATGCGGGCGCCGGTGCATGTGGAAGCCGCGGACATGGATGGCGACGGCGACCTCGACATACTTGTGGCGAGCATGTCGGTCGTTTTCCCCAACAACGACAAGATAGGGACTGTGTTTATTCTCGAGAATGACGGCCAGCAGCATTTCACCCCGCACATCGTGCTGGAAAATACCTCCCGGGTGACCGATGTCCGGGCAGCCGATCTGAACGGCGATGGAAAGATGGACCTCGTGCTCGCCCAGTTTGGGTATGACCAGGGGGAGGTCAGCTGGCTGGAACGAACCGGTCCTTGGGAGTTTCGCCGCCATGTCCTCCTCGAGTTGTCCGGAGCCATTAACGTTTGCGTCGCCGACTTCAACGGTGACCACAAACCCGATATAGTCGCCTTGATCTCCCAGCAATGGGAGGAGGTATACTACTTTCAGAACCAGGGATACGGCGAGTTCCAGACCCACCGGATCTGGGGCTCGACCAACGAGGATTACGGCAGCAGCGGTTTGAGCGTGTCGGATCTGAACCGTGACGGCCGGCCCGACATTATTTTCTCCAATGGGGACGGGTTTGGGCCTGCCGTCACCCCCGGTCCGAGGCCGTGGCACGGCGTCCAATGGCTGGAGAACGCGGGCGAAGGCAATTTCCGCTATCATCGCATCGGCAATCTGCCCGGAGCCTACAGCCCCGTGGCGGTGGACCTCGACGGGGACGGGGCGATGGACGTCGTGGCCGTGTCCGCCTATGCCGATTGGAACAACAAGAACCGGGACGTCGTCTCGCTGATGTGGTTTCGCAATGACGGCCGGATGAACTTCGAGCCGGTCGCGCTGGCCCGCACCCCGCGGGATCTGATTACGCTCGCCGCGGGTGATTTTGATGGCAGCGGCAAACCATCCCTGGTGACGGGCGGTTTCTACATCTATCCGTCTTACGATACCATGAGCAGGATCACCCTGTGGAAACGCGCTGCGCAACCATGAGCAGGAAATCCCTCCTGATTGCACTCTCCGGTTTGATTCTTGCCGGAGCGGCCGGCGGCGCCTGGTGCTGGCGGCTGGCGGGTGAGAAGCAAAGGCGGGCGGGAGATTTTCTCCCGGCAACCCCCAACCTGAGCCAGTTGCCGGAAGCATTGCGCGCCCGCCTGGTCGCGGCCGATGCCCGGGCCCGCAGCCGCCTTGGCGCCAGCCGGGGACTGGGGGAACTCAGCCGGCTGTATTACGCCAACGGTTTTCTCGACGAGGCGAGCCGCTGTTACCGCGGCCTGGAGCAACTCGATCCGTCAGAACCGCGCTGGCCACATCTGCACGCCACCATACTGGCAGGCTATGGCGAGATTGAGCCGGCGCTGGGGTTGTGGCACAAGGTGCAGGAGCTGGCTCCGGACTATCTGCCAGCGCGGCTGCGCCGTGGTGATTGCCTGTTCAAGGCCAATCGGCGCGAAGAGGCCGCCGTCGCCTACGAAGAGGTTCTGCAGCGTGAACGCGACAACCCCTACGCCCTCCTGGGGCTGGCCCGGCTGGATCTGGAGGCCAGCCGGTGGGACAAAGCCCGCCAACGCCTCGAACAGGTGGTGAGCAAGACGAACTACACCCTTGGCTACGATCTGATCGTGAGCCTCTATGAACGAATGGGCCTGAACCAGCGGGCCAACGCCATCCGCGCCATGGCCAAAGCGTCAGGCGCCTACCGCGATACGCCGGATCCCTGGCTGGACGGCCTGCTCGACGATTGCTTCGATCCCTACCGTCTTTCCCTCGCAGCGGGAACAATCGCACGCGACGGCGATCCCGCTGCCGCGATCCGGCTTTTGGAACGCGCCGTCGCGATCGCCCCGAACGATGTCTCCGTCCGCTTTCAGCTGGGCACGTTGCTGGTGGCGCGGGGCCAGCTGGGAGCGGCCCAGGAACAACTCGAACGCTGCACCGCCCTCGCCCCGGATTTTGCCGACGGCTGGGCGAACTTGAGCGCCCTGCTGGCGCAGCAAGGCCAAGCCACCGCCGCCG
This sequence comes from Verrucomicrobiota bacterium, assembly GCA_043783345.1. GTDB lineage: Bacteria > Verrucomicrobiota > Verrucomicrobiia > Opitutales > Opitutaceae > Lacunisphaera. The sequence goes on along the minus strand of JAYVZM010000196.1, from coordinate 1,424 downwards.
ACCGCACCCTCGCCGAGGGACTGAAACACTGTCCCCAATCGCCCGGCCTGCACCTGATGCTCGCCCGCAACCACCGGCAGGCGGGCCGGCTCGAGGAAGCGATCAGCGAATTCCAGAAATCCATCGCGCTGCGGCCGAACGAAGCCGACACCTACGTCGAGCTGGGCAACCTCTACGTTTCCGTTGGTCGCGAAGCTGATGCGCTCCGGGAAATGGCCCGGGCCCTCGAAGCCGAACCGGGCAACCCGACCTCACTTGGCATCCTCGCCTTTCACGCCATCACCACCGGGGACGAAGTCGAGGCGAGGCGCTGGCTCGCCCGGGTGCGCAACCAACCACGCGTCCAAAGCGAGCAGGTCAACCGCTTGCTGGCGGCCTATCAGAAACGCTTCGGGCGGGCTCCCTGAGCGGCTATGGCTTGCGCACCCGGAGGGCGATAAAGATGACCTGCAGCGGTCGCTTGGTGGTCCAATCCCCTTGCAGGTTCCAGCGCGACACCTTGGTCCAGTCCATCTTCGAATCGGCTCCCGGCTCGACCCCGTTCAGCTTGAAATCCTCCCGGCGAGCGCGCAACCAGACCGGCAGACCGGGGACGAGTTGCTCGATCGGCACCCGCGCCGTAAACTGCGTGCCATCGGCATCGTTGAGCGCGATGGTGACCTGCGGCACCTCGTTGGTCGGCACGACGCCCAAAGCGACCTCAACGAACGAAACCTGGCTGCAATCGAGCGCCGGCTCGATGTTGCATCCCATCCCTCCGTCACCCTGCGCGCCCTTGGCACCCAGGACGGCCAGCCCGCTCTTCGTGGCCGCCAGCTTTCCCTCCCAGGAACCGTATTGGAAAATACCGGGCACATTCGTCCGCAAATCCGCGAGCATAACGGTGTTGTCCGCCGGCACGGCGGCTTTGCCCGTGTCTTCCGCTCCAAGGGAGCCGGAACTTGCCAACGTCAGCAATAGTGCGATGGGGGTAATGAAGCGCTTCATGGTGCGGGGTCGGGTTGACATGAGGAATATATCCTGAACTTCTCCGGGTGCATTCAGAGGCAACCAAGCGGCAAGGCAGGAGGCAACACGGGAAACGACCGAGCTATTGTCCCTGTTGGCGCGCCAGCTCCTCAATGTCCTTCAACGTGGCCGCATCCCCTTCGGCCTCGGCGGCCTTTCGGGCCCGCCCGAGCGCGGCACGCATCTCTTCGCGGCGGCCGAGCTTCGCCAGATTGCGCGCAAGGTCGGCATACAGCCGCGCATTGACCGGGCCGCTGGCCGCCAGCGCCTGCATGTAAGCAACCATCCCGGCGGGATCACCTTTGTCTTCGCAGACCTGCACGAGCCGGGCGTTGTTGTCGAGGTTGCGGGGATTGGAGGCGTAGGCTGCCCGCATGAGCTGGATCGCCTCGTCCGCCCGGTTGCTGCGCTGCAAA
>JAYVZM010000195.1:0-4968 GCA_043783345.1 Verrucomicrobiota bacterium | reverse complement strand
CATCCCGGCCCCCAGCGCGGTGAAGACGGCGAGCGCGTGGGGCGCCGGGCTGACGAGCGCGTAGCCGAGCGCTGAGCCCATGAAGGGCGCGGTGCAGGGCGTCGCGACGGCGGTGGCAAGGACTCCCGAGGCGAACGACCCGAGCGCGCCGCCGCGCTGGACCTGCGCCGCCTGCGCGTTGCCCGCGGCCGAGGCGAGCCCGGTCCCGAAGTCGACGGCGCCGAGGAAGGAGAGGCCGAGGGCGAAGAAGAGCAGGGCGAGGCCGGCGACGAGGCCTGGGCTCTGGAGCTGGAAGCCCCAGCCGAGCTGCGCGCCGCCGGCGCGCAGCGCCAGCAGCATCCCGGCGAGCGCCCAGAACGAGACCAGCACGCCGAGGGCGAAGACGAGGCCGTGCGCCGTGATTTTTTTGCGGTCGTTGCCCGACTGGTTGACGAAGCCGAGGATCTTGATGCCGAGCACCGGGAAGACGCAGGGCATGAGGTTGAGGATCAGGCCGCCGAGGAAGGCGAGGAGGAGGGTGCCTAGCAAACTGCCAGGAGCAGTTTGCGCCTGAGAGCTGAGAGCTGAGAGCTGAGAGCCTGAATCAGTGGTGCCGGCGGCGAATGGGGCGTCGACGACCAAGCCGTCGTAACCTGAGCCTTCTTTCCAGCCGTTGGCGGAGGCGAGGACGCCGGTGAGGCGGGTCGCGTTTTTGTCGGCGGCCGGATCGAGCGGCGCGGTGATGACCCAGGTGCCGTTTTCCCGGATGACGGTATTGGGTCGCGCGTAGTCCGTGTAGCCATCCGCGGCGAAGAAGTGCAGATCCGTCGGCTGATGCGTGGTGCCGGGCTGGGGCGTGAGCCGCAGGGTGGCGGTCTTGTCCGTATGCGAGGCGGTCACGGTCCAGCCGTTGGCGGGCTTGGGCAGCTTGGCGCGTGCCTCGGCGAGGGGGCCGGTCCACCGCGGGTCTGCTGTTGTGGCGGCGGCGACGGGGAAGGTGATCTCCAGCTTGGCGTCGCCAGGCATGCAGACATCTTTGCACATGAGCCATTCGGCGGCGGCGGAGAGTTTGACTTCCGTGCCTGGGGTGAGCTTTCCCGATGAAGTGACTTCAACCAGCAGGAAGACTTCGTCGTTGTAGCCGTTGCCGGTGATTTTATTGGCGGTATCGACCACGGTGTGGGGCGTGGGCCACTGGATTTCGCCGGCCTTGAAGCCCTCGGGCAGGGTCCACGCCAGCGAAGTCGGATAACCCGTGCCGGGGGCCAGCCAGTAGCTGTGCCAGTGCGGTTCGTGCTGCAGGCGGAGAGCGACCGTGAAGGGTTTGCCCGGCTGGATGCGGGCGGCGTCGGAGATCAGCGTGGCCGTGACGGCCCCTTTTTTCACCGGTGGGGACTCGGCGGCGAGCAGCAGCGCAGGCAAGACGAACGAAAGAAGCAGCAGGCGGGACAATTTCATCGAACAGTGAGAGTAGGCGGAACGCGGTTTATTTCAAATCCGAGGATGTTGCCCACCGGGCCCGAATACAAGAAGGCTTCGACTGTAACCGGATGGTCAGGAGGCGTATTTCGGTCTCTCGCAGCCCTACAAAAGGCAGGTGCTCGCGGTCAGGCGCCTCTGCGGTTCTGCCGGGCGAGGATGTGGACGAAGAGCAGCGACCAGAAACAGAGCACGATGTTGAAGAGCGGGACCTGCAGGGCGGAGGGCAGGGCATAGACGCAGCTGACCACGGGAATCCAGACCGCCCACACGCTCATCAGCACCGGCAGGACGCTCCGCGCATACCAGCGGCCCCGGCGCAGGTCGGCCGCGACGGGCGCCCAGCGGAACCCGGCGTCCTTCCAGGCAAAGCACAAATTGCCGATGGGGGCTGCGTAGAGGGCGTTGTAGCCAAACTGGTCGATGACCACCTTGGGGATGACGGTGCCCGGACTCGGATCGTGGCCAAACAGGGCGGCCAGCGAGCGATATAACAGGTCGACCTCCGCGCCCTTCCACGCCCAGAAAAAGGCGAAGAAAAGCAGGAGCGGCCACGGGTTGGCGGCACGCGTGGCGGGATTCCACCGCAGGTAGAGAAAAGGCAGCACGCCGCCGCACAATGCGCTCGCCAGCGCCGAGAAAGCATAGCCGCCCTCCGTGCGCCACACGGCCAGCCGGGCAAACGTGTCGTGGGCCGCCGGCACGAAGTAATACGCGAGCACCAGCGCCAGCGCGGCGGCTTGCAGCACGAGCCCCGGGACCAGCAGAACGCGGGCGCTGTGCAACCCTGCGCGCCACGGGGCCTCGCTGTCGGTTGCGGTGGATGCCGGCATGAAGGTCGAGATGTGAAGCAGCGCGGAGGTGAAGCGCGAGCGTGAATTTGGGAGGACCGTGGGAGCGCGCTTGCTCGCGAGGATCGGAATCGCGGGCAAGCGCGCTCCCACAAGTTTGCAGACATTGACCAATGCCGGCGCTGCGCCTTTGCTGCGGGCATGTCCGCCGACCTCGCCGATCTGGAACGACGCTGTGAACGTGCGCTCGCCGCTCAGGCTGGCGATGCGGCGCACGACCTGGAGCACGTGCGGCGCGTGGTGCGCAACGCGAAGCAGCTCGCCGCCGCCGAGGGCGCGCGGCGGGAGGTGGCGGTGCCCGCGGCGTGGTTGCACGATTGCGTGACGGTGCCGAAGAATTCGCCCCAGCGCGCTCAGGCCTCGCGGCTGGCGGCGGAACAGGCGGGGCAGTGGCTGCGCGAATGGAATTATCCCGGGGAATTATTGCCGGAGATCACCCACGCGATCGAGGCGCACAGTTTCACGGCGGGCATCGCGCCGCGCACGCCCGAGGCGAGGGTCGTCCAGGATGCCGACCGGCTCGAGGCCATCGGGGCCGTGGGTCTGGCGCGTTGCCTGATGCTCGGCGGGGCGCTGGGCCGGCCGCTGTATGCGCCGGAGGATCCCTTTTGTGAGCGCCGGCCGCCGGACGACCGCGTGGCGACCTTGGATCACTTTCATACCAAGCTGCTGAAGCTGGAGGGCACGATGCAGACGGAGAGCGGCCGGCGCGAGGCGAGGCAGCGGACGGAATTTCTCAAGGGGTTTCTCGCGCAATTGCGCCGGGAGATCGAGAGCGACAGGCGCGGCAGGTAGGGCGGCTCTTTGACTTGCCGCCTTTCGTCCGGAAGGCAGGTCAGAGACCTGCCCCACCCCTGTAGCGCGCCCGAAACGTTCAACCTTGAACTGCAAAAAACACTCGCCGGAACCGGCCCGATTATCAAATGATGCACCTCCCTCCTATGAAATTCGGCCTCAACCTCCGCCCCGCCGGGGCTCTGGACGTCGTGTCCCTCGGCGCCCTCGTCCATCGTCTCGATCCCGGCATCATTCCCTTCCGCAAGGCGACCGAATGCCGCATCCACGTCAGCGGTGGCGAGTTCAACGTCGCCGCCAATCTGTCCGACTGCTTCCGCCTGAAGACCGGCGTTGCCTCGGCGATGGTGGACTATCCGGTCGGCGACCTCATCGCCGAGCGGGTGCGCGCGATGGGCGTCACGCCGTTCTACAAGCATTTCAAGCATGACGGCGTGCACGGACCGAACATGGCCACCGTCTACAGCGACCGCGGCCAGGGCGTGCGCGCCCCGGTGGTGTTCTACAACCGCTGCAACGAGGCCGCGGCGCAGCTCAAGCCGGGCGATTTCAACTGGAAGGAAATCTTCGCCGGCGGCGTGCGCTGGTTCCACAGCGGTGGCATCTTTGCCGCGTTGTCGACCACCACCGCCGAGGTCATCATCGAGGCCATGCAGGCGGCCAAGGCCGCCGGCGCCGTCACGTCGTTCGATCTCAACTACCGCGCCAAGCTCTGGAACATCGTCGGCGGCCACGACCGCGCCGTCGCCGTGCTCGACCGGATCATCAAGAACGTGGATGTGCTCGTGGGCAACGAGGAGGACCTGCAGCTTGGCCTCGGCATTCCCGGGCCGGAGGTCGCCGCCAAGTCCAAGTTGGATCCCACCGCTTTCTTCAGCATGATGGGCAACGTCGCCAAGAAGCACCCGCACATCAAGATCGTCGCGACGACGCTCCGCGAGGTGCACTCGACGAACCGCCATTCCTGGGGCGCGGTCGCCTGGATCGACGGCAAGACCTATGTGTCGCCCACGGCGGAACTCGACGTGGTCGACCGCGTCGGCGGCGGCGACGGCTATGCGGCCGGCTTCTTCTACGGCCTGCTCAGCGGCGAGTCGGAACAGGAGGCGGTCAACCTCGGCTGGGCGCATGGCGCCTTGCTCACCACCTTCCCGGGCGACACCAGCATGGCGACAGGGGAACAGGTGCGGGCCTTCGCCAAGGGCGGCTCGGCCCGGATCCAGCGGTAAGCGGCCCGAGGCAATTATTTCGGCTTCCGCTGGCCAGCCCGGCCGGCTAGCTTGGTCCTGCATGAGCACCCCCGGCCGCACGGTCACCGTTTTGCCCCGCATCAACTGGCGTGAGACGACGGTCCTGCTGGTGGTGGCCTGGCTGGTGCCGCTGCTGGTGCATTTGCTGCCGTGGAACGGACCCCGGCCGCTGGGCGTTTATCTGCTGCCGGTGTTTTGGACGACGTTCCTGGTCGTCTATTTTCGCGGAGCGCTGCCCGGCCTGCTGGTCGGACTCGTGACGCCGGTCATCAATCTGCTGCTCATCGGCCTGCCGGCCGTGGCGTCCACCATCCCGATGGGCCTGGAGGTCGCCGGCTTTGTGCTGGTGGCCGCGTTGCTCCTCCGGCGCTGGCCCGGTTTCCCGCTCACCGCGCCGCTGGCGTGGATGGGGGGCAAGGCGCTGGCCCTCGCGGTGCTGTTTTTCGTGCCCGGCCTCGATCACACCGGCGATCTCCTGCAGCACCTGTCGCATTCCGCCGGGAACGGGCTGGCCGGCCTGGCCGTGCTGGCGGCGATCAACGTGTTGCTCGTGGCGTTCTATCCCAAAACCGATGCTTGGGAGAAGGAGTAGAGGCTTCGCTATAGGAGCGGGG
>JAYVZM010000194.1:0-4971 GCA_043783345.1 Verrucomicrobiota bacterium | reverse complement strand
TGAACATGGTGGCCGAAGCCCAGCGCAGCCGCGCGCCCATTCAAGGTCTCGCCGACAAGGTCGCGGGCATCTTCGTGCCGGTGGTGCTGGCGGTTTCGTTGCTCACCTTCGTGCTCTGGATTTCGCTGGGGCCGGAGCCAGGGCTCTCGCACGCCGTCGTCAATGCCGTCGCGGTTCTCATCATCGCCTGCCCGTGCGCCCTCGGTTTGGCGACCCCCATGTCCATCATGGTCGGCGTCGGCCGCGGCGCGCAGGAAGGCGTGCTCGTGAAAAACGCCGAGGCGCTCGAACGGCTGGAGAAAGTCACCACCCTCGTCGTGGACAAGACGGGCACGCTCACGGAGGGCAAACCCAAGCTCGTGGACGTCCTGCCGGCCGGCGGTTTCGACGCCAAGGAGTTCCTGCGTCTCGCCGCCTCACTGGAACAGAACAGCGAACACCCGCTCGCCGCCGCGATTGTGCAGGGGGCGAAGGAGCAAGGTATTGCGTTAGAGTCCGCGAAAGATTTCCGCTCGGTGACGGCAGGCGGTGTGCTCGGCACCATCGCCGGCCGCGCGATGATGATCGGCAAACCGGATTTTCTGCGGAACGAAAAAATTACCGGCCTGGAGCCGCTGGAAGCGTCGGTCGTGAAGCTTCAAGAAGCGGGCAAGACCGCGATGTTCGTCGCCATCGATGGCAAGCCGGCGGGAATCCTCACCGTGGCCGATCCAATAAAATCCACCACGCCCGAAGCCATCCGCGACCTCCATGCGCTCGGGTTGAAACTCGTCATGCTCACCGGCGACAACCGTCGCACCGCCGCCGCGGTGGCCAGCCAACTCGGCCTTGATGTGGTGGAAGCGGAGATCGAACCCGCCGGAAAAGTCACCCATGTTAAAAAACTGCGCACGGAAGGTCAGCATGTTGCGATGGCCGGCGACGGCATCAACGATGCGCCCGCCCTCAGCGAAGCGGAAGTCGGCATTGCGATGGGCACCGGCACCGATGTCGCAATGGAGAGCGCGGGAGTCACTCTGATCAAAGGCGACCTGCGCGGCATCGCGAAGGCGATCCGGCTCTCCCGTGCGACGATGCGCAACATCCGCCAGAACCTTTTCTTTGCTTTCATTTACAACGCACTCGGCGTGCCGATTGCAGCGGGCATTCTCTACCCGTTTTTCGGCGTGCTGCTGAGTCCGATGATCGCCGGGGCGGCGATGAGCCTCAGCTCCGTGAGCGTAATCACAAATGCACTCCGTCTTAGACGCGCCAGGTTGTAGTCGAATACAGGTTGTGGTGAATCAGCCGACGCACCGCTGTGCATAAATACGGCACGCGCATCCAAGCCGGGATGGTCTCCCCATGATACGCTTTGAAAATGTCCGCGCTTGGGCCAGCGCGGGCGTTTTCGCCTAACCCCAATATGCCCACCTCTCGCGCTGCCCGGCCACCGAAACATTTCGCGATTCCGGTTAACAACTCAGGCCACGGCAACGTCCTCAAGACAGGCCACGGCGTCAGCGTCTACTACGACCTCCAGCCGCCCAATAACTGGCCCGAACATCAGCATCCGACCGCCCAGATCGTCCTCGCCCTCGATCCCGTCGAGGCGGTGATGAAGTGGGGCCAGGTCGGAGACCGGTTCTCCGAAGCGACCACTATCCCCCACGTCTGGATCGTCCCTCCGCGCTTCAGCCCTTCCGTGTTTCTGCGATCCTCGCTCCTCCGTGCTCTCTGTTTGCCTCATGCTTCCGTGGTGAAAGCAATCCGTCCCCGGCGCTAAAGTTTCTGCGCCTTGGCCAGAGCCTCACCGGTGGAATCCGCGAAGAGCTTTACGACCCGGCCGGGGGCGGTGCGCACGAAGTAGACCTTGCCCAGCGCGCTCTTCACCTCGAGATCGACGTGGGGCAGGGCGACCGTCCCGGGCACCTTGAAGACCTCTGACATGAGCTGCGCGGCGGCGACATCGCGGATCTTGGGATCCGCGTTTTCCTGGATGTAGTCGAAAATCTTGATGATGTATTCGCCAAACATCGTCTCCATGTCTTTGGCGCTCATGTCGGCCTCCACGAACGCCCGCGCCGCGTCCTCGGTCGCGGCCAGCACCTTTTGCGGTCCGAGGTTGGTCTCAACCGTGTAGAGGTTTTGCTTGCCCACCGCCTTGACCAAGGTGGCGGCGCCCGCAGTGACCTTCACCGCCTGCTCGGGCGGTTCGCCCTTGGGCGAGAGGCTCTGCTCCATGAGAATGTTCCGTTCGTCGCGCGGCTCCACCGGCACGTCGAACTCGGACAGCGCCCGCCAGGAGTTCACCACATGGAAGGTGCTCTTCCTGGTGGCGGCGTCGTAGGTGAAGCCATTGATGACCACCTGGTGGCCGATCTTGCCGCTGCCGTCGAAAGGATGCGTGGCGAGGAAGTCCGCCGGCAGGGAGAGCCAGATGTTTTCCGGCAGGGCGGCGAGGATGGGGCGGCCCTTGCGGAGTTCCTGGCGGGCCCACTCGAACGGAGGGACGGTGCCGTTCGGAAAATGCACGACGGGACTCGGCTTCTGGTGGGCGAACAGCATCAGCATCCCGACGTAGTAGTGGCGGTCGAGGTAGGGCTGGTCGCGCGGAACGTTGTTGATGACCCGGTAGATTTCGCCGTCCTCGACGGGGTAGCCCGCGATATCGAGGTAGTGCACGCGGGCATAGAACATGCAGGTGCCTCCGATCTGGTCGCGCAGCTTGGCCGGGGCGCAGAGTTGGACGGTTTCCACGCCGTTCGCCAGCGACTGTTTCTCGATGGTTTTCTTCGCCTCGATCCTGGCGGTGACAACGGTGGATTTGCCGTGGCCGAGCGGGTGGGCTGCGACAAAGGTTTTCAACCACCCGGCTTCGTCCTCCGTGAGATCGGTGGCCGGAAACAATCCCTTGCGGCCATTCTGATAGAGCAGCGTCACGTAACCCTGCTCGATGCGCGCGGCGGCCAGGCCGTCGAACGTCGGGTGCGGCTTGGCGCCCGTTGCGGGCCTGGGGGAGTCCTCCGCTTTGGCGGGCGCGGGCGCCGGGGTGGCTGGCTTCGGCGCGGCCTTGGCTTGCTTTTCCTTCTGGCCGCAGCCCGCGAGCAGGAGCGTGACACCCAGGGTGCAGGTCTGCAGAAAGAAACGCGAGGGTGGCATCATTCCCGTCCGGTCCGACGAGGCCGCAAGCAATGACGCCCGGCCCGCCGGGGCGCAAAACTATTAATGGTGGCCCCGCGCCTGCGCCGGCCTCTCGGCCACGATGGGTCCCCAGCGCTCGAGCAGCTGCATCGCATCCTCATAGTAGGCCGGGTTGCCTTCATCGGCCTGGAATTTTTTGATATGAGGGCGCAACTCGTTCAGGAAGCGGACGGAAAATGTCCCCAGGGATCGAAAAGCGATCCCTTCGTGCGCATAGCCCGACTTGATGGCGAGGGCGAGATCCTCGTAGAAGGCGAGGGCGGCGCGCGCGTCCTGCTTGTTTTCAGCCGTAAATGCCTTGACGAACTTTTCCGTCAGGTCCGGAGGAATCGGGCCGTTCAGGTATTGTGCGAGCGAACCGTTGCCGTCGAAAAATCGCTCCAGGTTGTCCCGCGCCGTTCTTTCCTCGGCCCGGTCGAACCGGGCGAGGAACTCAAAGGCGCCTTTGATTTGGTCCTTGTGGATGTTCAAACGGAGCGTCTGGTAGGCGACGAGCAGCGAGACGCATGCGGCGGCGCCAAAGGTTGTCTTGGCGCCAAAGTCAATGATGTCCGAAGCAGGCCTGTTTTCAGACGCTCTCCAGTAGAGAAGATTCAGCACGGTGAGAGCGACGGCAAAGCCGGACGCGAGCAGGTAGACGATCCGGCCGTTCATCCACCAGGGAGGGGAATAATCGCTGATTTTCATTGGAGTAGAGATATTGCATGAACGATTGTTGAGGATGGCAGGGCGCGATGGCGGGACTCAAAACAGATTCTGGAAGACCAGCCGGAAGAAAAGATTGCCGGCGTGGCCGTTGGTCGGCCCGCTGAGCGTGCGCATATAGCCGAGTTCCAGTCGAGCCGTTACCACATTGAACTGAAGGCCGCCCCCCGCAGCCGTCCACGTGGACCGGCCGGCCGCGCCCGTGAGACCGGCGGCATCGAACATGAGCAGCGGCTTGAGCGCATAGAGGTTGGCCTCGTCGATGAGGTAGACGGTGGCGGGGCGGATTTCGCCGAGGATGCGGTCGGCTTCCGCGCGGGCATTTTCCGGCGACATGCCCTGGTTTTTCAGCGTGGTGATGAGGAAACTGCGCCCCGAAATGTTGATGCCGTTCCTGAGCATGCTGCGCACGTCGTCGTCCGCCGGGATCAGGGGAAACGACCACGAGCGCAGGGGAAGGGTGAGGTTGGCGTTCACGTGCCAGAAGCCATCGCCGCCGCTGGCGCCGGTCGCACCCAGCGCCGTTCCCTGGCCAAAGCTGCGGAGCAGGGGGCCGGCGGGCAAATCCCGCAGGCCGGGCGTGGCCGCGCCATCGTAGAGGAACTGCGCGGAGGAGTTGCCGCCGAAGAAACGCCGGCTGGTCGGGGCGTTGCCCCACAGGCGTCCGCCGCCCGCCAGCACCTCGAGTCCGACGGTCTGGTTGGGGGCGACGGCGAATTCGCGGGCGTAGCCGGCGCGCACGGCCAGCCGCTGGTGGGAGCCGAGTCCTTGGTTGGACCAGCCGTTGTCCTCCCACAGCGCGGCGCGGAAAAATCCCCCCAGGGGTGCCGGTAACCGGGATTCCAGCAGCAGGCGGTTCGACTCGACCTGGGTGGCCGTGTGCTGGCCGCTGCCGGACAGGTCATCGTTGGCCAAGTGGTAGCCGAGGTCGCCGGTCAGGCGCGTGCGGCTCGCGAGCTTGAGCGTGATGCTGCCGTCGGCGCGGCCGGAGTTGGCCGTGTGGGTCTGGCCGGCGAGCGGCTCCTTTGCCCCGTCATAGCCGACGCCGATGGCCAGTCTTTCGACCTGATTCCCCAAGCGCAG
>JAYVZM010000193.1:0-4978 GCA_043783345.1 Verrucomicrobiota bacterium | reverse complement strand
GTCCTGAAATACGCCAAGGGCTATTTCGGCAACAAATCCAAGCTGTTCCGCTACGCCAAGGAAGCGGTCCAGCATGCCTGGCAATACGCCTACATCGATCGCAAGAAGAAGAAGGCCAACATGCGCGGCCTTTGGATCGTGCGCCTGAACGCCGCCTGCCGCGAGGGCGGCATCAGCTACAGCCGCTTCATCGAGGGCCTCAAGGCCGCCAACATCCAGCTCGACCGCCGCCAGCTCTCCGAGATCGCGATCGCCGACGCCGTGGCGTTCACCGGCCTGATCAAGCAGGCCCAGGCCGCGTTGAAAGCGAAGGCGAGCGCCGCCCAGGCGTAAGCACCCAACTCAAAACGCGAGCCGCTTGGAGGCTCGCCTTCTGGTCCAAGACCATTTTTCTGAAGGACGGGCTCCCCGCGAGTCCCGTCCTTTTTTTATTCATGCAAGCCACTCTTGATGCCCTTCTCGCCAAAGCCTCGGCCGAGCTCCCGGCGCTGAAAACGCGCGCCGATTTCGAGGCGGCCAAGGCCCGCTACGTCGGCCCCAACGGTGAACTCACCGCCCTCCTGAAGCAGATGGGCGCCGTGCCGAAGGAGCAGCGCCCCGCGATGGGCAAGCTCATCAACGAGACCAAGGCCCAACTCCAGGTGCAGCTCGACGCCGTGCTCGCCCGCATCGGGGATGCCGAGATCGCCGCCCAGCTCGGGCCCGCCATCGACCCCACGCTTCCGTCGCCCGACCCTGGCCCCGGCACCTACCACCCGCTCACGCTCGTGCGCGAGGAGATGTGCCGCATCCTGCGCAAGGCGGGCTTCACCGTCGTCGAGGGCCCCGAGGTCGAGACCGAGTATTATTGCTTCAATGCGCTCAACACGCCCGCCGATCACCCGGCGCGCGACGTGCAAGACACGTTCTATTTTCCCGAGAAGGCGAGCTTCGGCAACATCACCAAGAAGACCCCCGACGAGAAATACCTCCTGCGCACGCACACCTCTTCCGTGCAGATCCGCACCATGCTCAAGGGCGCGCCGCCCATCCGCATCGTCTCGCCCGGCCGCGTCTATCGCCGCGACACCTCCGATGCCACCCACAGCGCCAACTTCCACCAGATCGAGTGCCTCTACGTCGACAAGAACGTCACCGTGCGCGACCTGAAGGCGCTGCTCGACTACATCTTCGCCTCGCTCCTCGGCCAGGACACCAAGACGCGCTTCCGTCCCCACTACTTCGGCTACACCGAACCCAGTTTCGAGGTCGACCTCTCCGCCCGGCACCTGCCCAAGGTTAACAAGGAGTGGATCGAGATCGGCGGCTGCGGCATGGTCGACCCGTCGGTTTTCGAGGGCGTCGGCTACGACCCCAATGTCTGGACCGGCTACGCCTTCGGCATGGGCCTCGAGCGCCTCGCGATGCTCATGTATGGCATCGATGACATCCGTTACTTCTACCAGAACGACCTGAGATTCCTGAAACAATTTGCCTGAACCGATCCACCGTGGGTCGCGCGGATGAACGCGGATAAGTCTCCTCTTTATCCGCGTCTATCCGCGAAATCCGCGGGAAAATTTCTCCCATGAAAATCAGCCGCAACTGGCTCAAGCAATACGTCGCCCTCGACGGGGTCCCGACCGATGACCTGAAACGCGCCATGACCTTCCTCGGCTTCGAGGTCGAGGGCGTGGTCAGCACCGGCCTGCCGCCGCTCGAGAACGTCGTGGTCGGCGAGATCAGGACGCGGGAGAAGCACCCCAACGCCGACAAGCTTTCCGTGTGCACCGTCGACGTCGGCCCGGCCCACGGCGGCGTGCGCACCATCGTGTGCGGTGCACCCAATTGCGATGCCGGCAACCGCGTGCCCGTGGCCCTGCCCGGCGCCATGCTGCCCGGTGATTTCAAGATCAAGCAGTCGAAGATCCGCGGCCAGCAATCCGACGGCATGATGTGCGCCCCCGACGAGCTCGGTCTGGGCGGCGAGCACGCCGGCCTGCTGCTGCTCGATCCGGCCGCGCCCATCGGCCAGCCCTTGAACGAGGTCATGCCGGGGGGCGACACCGTGTTCGACCTCGAGGTCACGCCCAACCGCCCCGATGCGCTCTGCCACCTGGGCATCGCCCGCGAGTTGGCGGCCTGGCTCAAGGCCGACGTCCAGTTCCCCGAGATCAAATTCACCGGCCAGATCGCCGGCGCGCCGCGGCCCGACATCCTCGCGGGCATCCGCGTGGACTCGCCCGAGGACTGCCCGCTCTATGTCGGCATCGCGATGACTGGCGTCAAAATCGGCCCGAGCCCGGCGTGGATGCAGGAGCGGCTGAAGGCCGTCGGCCTGCGCCCGATCAACAATCTCGTGGACGTGGGCAACTACGTCATGCTCGAACTCGGCCAGCCGCTGCACGTCTTCGACGCGAAGAAGATCGGCGGCCGCCAGATCGTGGTCCGGCGCGCCACCGACGGCGAGAAGCTCGTCACCCTCGACGGCAAGGAACGGGCGCTGAACAGCCGCATGCTCGTCATTGCCGACGAAAACCGGCCGCTGGTCGTCGCCGGCCTCATGGGCGGCGCCAGCGCCGAGGTCGACCCGACCACCACCGACATCGTGCTCGAGGCCGCCTATTTCCGTCCGCAGTCCATCCGCTGGACCTCGAAGCGGCTCGGGCTCGCGTCCGATTCCTCCTACCGGTTCGAGCGCGGCGTCGATCCGCACAGCACCCGCGAGGCCGCCTGGCGCGCGATCGACCTGATCCTGGAAACGGCCGGCGGCACCGTCGTCGGCCCATCCTTCCAGGTCGGCGGCGACCGCCCGTGGCAGCGCGAGATCACCGTCACGCCGGACTACATCCGGGCCCGGCTGGGCTTCACCATCAGCGATGAGGACATCCGCCACTCGCTCGAGGCGCTCAATCTGGCCATCGTGGGCGAGAGCCATGTGCCCGGGGGGGAAGAGTGGATCGTCAAGATTCCGAGCTACCGCACCGATCTCGACCGGCCCATCGACCTCGTCGAGGAAGTCCTGCGCATCTACGGCACCGACCGGATTCCGCCCGCCGCCTGCGCGGGCCCGGCGTTGGTGGACGGCGACGACGACCCCATCGTCGTGTTCAACCGCAAGGTCTCCGACTATCTCGTCGGCCAGCAATTCCACGAGGTCGTCAACTACACCCTGCGCGCCCGCAAGGAACTTGCCACGTGGGTCTCGGAAGCTTCCGCCGAGGAACTGGCGCTCGCCAATCCGTTCGTCGACGATCAGTCGCACCTGCGGCCCTCGCTCGTGCTCGGCATGCTGGAATCGCTGCGGCTGAACCAGTCCCGCGGCGTCGCCGTCGCCCGGCTGTTCGAGACCGGCCGGGTGTTCATGGAACTCAACGGCACGGTGCAGGAGTGCGTCGGCGCCGCGTTCCTCCTCTGCCACAATCCGAAGGACCGCGCGTGGCTCGCCCGGCCCGCCCCCGATTTCTACGCGGTGAAAAAACACATGGAGATCCTCGCGGCGCAGGCGGGCCTCGACCTCGCCCGCGCCGAATTGGTGCCGGTGCGCGGCTCGTTCTGGGGCTGGCAGGAGGGCCACTCCGCTGCCGCCGGCGAGATGGCGGATGGCTGGACCGCCCGCTTCGGCCTGCTGAACCTCGGGATGGTTCGCGCGGCGGGGGTCGAGGGCACGGTGTGGGCGGGCATGCTCGCCCTCCTGCCGTCCCAGCTCGCCGCCGTGACGGAGCATGGTCGTTACCAGCCCTTCAGCCTGTTCCCCGCGGCGCTGCGGGACATCGCCCTCGTGGTGGAGGTCGCCCGGCCGGCCACGGAAGTGCGGACTGCTTTGCTCCAGGTGGCCGGGACCGCCACGGGCGGCGCCTTTGCCGTCGAGGCCGTCGAGGTCTTCGACCTCTACCAGGGCCAGGGCCTGCCGGAGGGAAAGAAGAGCCTGGCCTTCTCGCTGTCGTTCCGTTCGGCGGAGCGCACGCTGACGGACGACGAGGTCACCGCGGCCTTCGCCAAAATCCTGAAAAACATCGCCGCCGACGGCGCGATTACGGTGCGCGCCTGAACAGCCGGCGGCCGCCGAGCACGAGGATCACACCCAGCCCGAGCAGGGCCGTGGTGCTGGGCTCGGGCACCGCAGACACCGACACCCCGCCACTGACGAACGAAGGCGAAAAGGTCCAGTTCAGCAGGTCGTGATTGGCGTAGGCGCCGCCGGTTCCCGCCGTGAACCCGACGTAAGCTGTGCCGCTGTCAAGGGTGTTGGCGATGTTGATCGACTGGGTCAGCAAGGCCGAATTTGGTCGCACCCCGCTTTCGCTGACCCGCACTTCGAGCGTGTGAGTGCTGCTATCGTAGTCAACCCATGCGGTCCATTTGTTGCCGTTGTCGAACCGGTTTTCGACGTTGGCCGTGGCGATGGAATTTAATGATCCGCCGGTGTCGACGCCAACGTGGTTGGAGCTGGAATCGAAGATCGGTGTCCCGATATTTCGAAACGTATCAAACTCCACCGCGACACTCGAGCTGATGCCTTGGTATCCAAGTCCTCCACCAGTCGCGCCGATGCTGCTGGCGCTGACCGTTTGCAGAGCAAAAGTCAGGCCGTCGGCGCCAGGCTGCACGGCCTCGCTGCTGCTACCGGGTGAAGTGAGTCGGAATTCGAAGGCGGTGCTGAAGCCGGTAAAGCTGACCTGCGTGGTGGTGAAAGCGCTACCGGCATGAGTGACGCTGGCTGGAACCAGTCGTAGCACGGTGCCATCATCTGTGCTCGTCGCGACGGATGTGCCGTTGAGCCTTAGGCCGCTGGTCGAAGCGAACCCGCCATACACGATGGTCTGCGCCGACAACCGAATGAAAAGCACGCAGCCCAAGGCGATGACCCCGGCCAAACGCGGCAAAACTTTAGGTTTATTTGGCAACCTCATTGCAAAATAAATACAACTACTGCCGACTATGCCAAGCCGACAAATAGCCCGGTTTGGAATATTAGATCCCAGTCAAATGGGCTGCC
>JAYVZM010000192.1:0-4984 GCA_043783345.1 Verrucomicrobiota bacterium | reverse complement strand
CTCGCCGGTCCGCATGATGTCCTTGACCCGGAGGAGCAGCGTCATGCCGAGGGTGCCGGCCGGGTGGTATTTCGCGAAGTCCTCGCGCGTCAGCCCGCGGCTCGCGAGCAGCACCATCGCCAGCGCATCGCCGAGGGCCAGGGCGGCCGTCGTGCTGGCGGTCGGCGCCAGGGCGAGGGGGCAGGCCTCGCGCGGCGCGGCGTAGACCAGTCGGTGGTCGGCGCCGCGGGCCAGTTCGCTGTCCGCCGTCCCGGTGAGCGCGACCGTCGTGAGGCCGAATTTTTCGAAAAGGGGCAGCAGGCGCAGCATCTCCGTGCTCGCGCCGCCGTTGCTGAGCAACAGGGCGAGGTCGCCCGCCGCGCAGAGCCCGAGATCGCCATGCAGCGCCTGCGTGGGATCGAGGAAACACGAGGGCACACCCGTGCTGTTGAAGGTGCCGGCCAGCTTCTGGGCGATGTGCGCGTTCTTGCCGACGCCGGAAATGATCAGCTTGTGACCGGAGGCGACGACCGCCTCCACCGCCCGGACCACGGCCACGAAGTCCTCGTTCAGCACCGCCGCGGTGGCGTCGAGGGCCTCGCGTTCGATGGCGAGGCATTGACGGGCTTGGGCGAGAATGGTGGCGGAATCCAGTGGCATCAAAAACTTGTGTTGGCTCGGGGCTCGCGCAAACCTAGCTGGCGTCCTTCTTCGTTCAATTCATTTCCAGCCGTGTCGCGCGCCGTTTCCCTCCTTCGTCCTCTGTTCCTTTCCCTCCTCGGGGCGTTCGCCCTGGGGCTGGCGGGTTGCGGCGACAACGAACGCCTCTCCTACGCCGCGGAAACGGACGAGCCCGCCTACCGCGAGGGCACGGCGCTGCTGAAGTCCGGCCGGAAGCAGGAGGCCTTGAATGCCTTTCTCCGGGTCATCACCAAACGCGGGGACGATTCCGCGGAATCGCACCTCGAAGTCGGGCTGCTCTACCTGCAGCACATCAACGATCCGCTCTCCGCCATCTACCATTTCCGCAAATATCTCGCCTTGCGGCCCAACAGCCCGCAGGCGGTGCTCGTTCGCCAGCGGATCGATGCCGCCACGCGCGAATTCGCCCGCACGCTGCCGGCGCAGCCGCTGGAAACCCAGCTCCAGCGGGTGGATCTCGTCGCCACCCTGGACCGGCTCAAGCAGGAGAACGAGTCGCTCAAGAAGGAGCTGGCCGAATTGAAGGCCAGCCGCGGCCACGCGTCGCTCCCGACCTTGGGCGAAACTGCCCCGCGCGCGACGGAGTCCTCAGTCGGCCGCGTCAGTTTTTCCACCGAGAGCATTCCGGTGGTGAGCACCCGGCCGCCGCCGTCCGGCGCGCCCGTCCGAGCTCCGGTCCTCGCGCCGGTGCGCGCCGCCCCCGTTTCTGTCCCGACGCCCGCCGTGACCCGGCCGGCCGGTGCGCGCCGCCACGTGGTCCAGCCCGGCGACACCCTGTTCAAGCTCGCCCAGCAGTATTACCGCGATCGCGCAAGGTGGCGCGATATCTACACCGCCAATCGGAACGTGATGAAGAGCGAGTCCGACCTCAAGGTCGGCATGGACCTGAAAATTCCCTGAGCGGGGATCATGCGACTGATCGTAGGGCCGGCGCTTGCCGGCGGGCCGTTCTGCGAGCAGGAATAAGGCCTGGCGACAAGCGCCGGCCCTATACCCATCGTTCTGAGTGGCGTTCAGACCAGCGCCTGTTCGAGATCGGCGATCAGGTCGCCGGCGTCCTCGATGCCTACGGACAGCCGCAGCAGGTCCACCGGCGTGGGGCTGTTGGCGCCCTCGACACTGGCGCGATGTTCGATGAGGCTTTCCACGCCGCCGAGCGACGTGGCGCGCTTCCACAACTGCACGTGTGCCGCCACGGCGATGGCGGCGGCCTCGCCACCGTCGACGCGCAACGAGAGCATGCCGCCGAAACCGCCCTGCATCTGCCGCGCCGCCACGGCATGGCCGGCGGCCGACGGCAGGCCGGGGTAGAGCACCGCGGCGATCTTCGGATGCGCGGCGAAATGCTCCGCAATCTTCTGCGCCCCGCGGCAAGCGGCGGGCACGCGCACAAACAGCGTCCGCATGCCGCGCAGCAACAACCACGCATCGAAGGCGCCGGGGATCGCCCCGCCGTTCTTCCGGCCGGACTTGAGCCGCTGCCAGAATTCATCGTCCCGCGCCGTCACCAGCGCGCCGGCCACCACGTCGGAATGGCCGTTAAGGTATTTCGTGGCCGAGTGCATGACGAGATCGGCGCCGAGCGTGAGCGGCTGGGTGAGCACGGGCGAGGCGGTGGTCGAGTCCACGACGAGCCGGGCGCCGGCCCGATGGGCGATCTCCGCCGCGGCGGCGATGTCGGTGATGATCCAGGTGGGATTGGCGGGCGTCTCGATCCACACGAGCCTGGTCTTACCCGGTTGCACGGCCCGGGCGAGCGCGGCGGGGTCGCTCGCGTCCACCAAGTCGACTTGCAGGCCCCATTCCGTCGCCGGGCCGAGCAGCCAGTGCCGCAGGGCCCAATACATGACTTTGGGCGCGACCACATGGTCGCCGGGCTTGAGCGCCATGAACACCGTGGTGGCCGCCGCCATGCCCGAGCTGAAGAGCATCGCGCCGGCGCCGTGCTCCAGGTGCGCGAGCAGCGCCTCGGCCGGCTCGAACGTCGGGTTGTCGGCGCGGGCGTAGACGCGGCCCGAGCGGAACTGGTTGTCCGCGTCGCGTTGGAAAGTGGTCGAGGGATGCAGGGCGGGCGTGATGGCCCGGGTTTTTTCATCCACCAACCCGAGGGCCTGGGCGGCGGCGCTGGCGGGCTTGACGTGCTGGAGGTCCATGGCGTCTACCAAAACGCAAACGCACCCGGGTGCAAAGGGTGAATCCGCCGCAGTCGGGCGGTTTGTTTGTCGCGAGGTGTGCCGAGGATTGCACCGCACCATTCCCTGCGTCGCCGTTTCGCACCGGGCGAGCAGCGCTGGTCAAGGCACGTCGGGTTTTTTAGGTTTCCGCCCCGAGCCGTCGTCCAAATCGGGATCGAGTGCGCGCAGAGCCGGAGTGTTCGCGGGCGCGCCGCTGGTCGTCCACAACTCTGCGGCCTCGACGGGGGAGAGGGCGGCGGCGGGAGCGAAGCCCCCCGTGGCCATGTAATCGAGCAGCGAGCGTCGCAATTGCTGAACGCCGGCGCTTGCCCCGGAAGACTGCAGGTCGATGGTGGAAACCATCAGCCTGCCCGGCCCCACCGTGCATTCAAAAATCACGCCCAGGCGCCAGTTGCGGTTCCAATCATCGATGGCGGCCACGATGGGCTTCAGCTCGCGCGGGGCGGCGGTGAGGTTGACCGAGCGCACGCCGTCGATGAGCGGCGTCCACTGCCAGTCGCAATTGGCTTCGGTGGGAAAGCCGGCCAGCGCGGGATGCCGGAAGTCGCAGAGCAGGCCCAGCATCGCATCGAAGCGTGGCACGGGGTTGCGGGGCGGACGGACGGTCATCTGGATATTCCAGAAGACCGGCACCTCCTTGAGCGGCGGACACCTCGCGGGGTCGAGGTGGCCGAGGCCGGGCATGAAGAGCACCTTGCCGCCGCCGGCCAGGCGTGCGGCCGCTTCCGGCCAGTCGCGGGTCACAAGCACGTCGTCCGGTATGGGCGACGCGATCTGCGCGGGATAGAGCCAGAAATTCCAGTCGTTTTCCGCGGGGGTGTCCTGTAGGCCGACGACGAGCCGGTAGGCGCCGGGCGCGGGCAGCGCGGCGAGGTCCGCCGAGACCCGACCGAGCGGGATGTTCTTCCCCACGGGAATATCACGCGCCGGCCATTGCCCGGCGGCCACGGTCTTGCCGGCGGCGTTGACGATTTTCCACGCGGGCGTGGCGCTTCCGAGCGGCGTTGCCCCGAAGTGATACAGCTCAACCTCCGCGACCAGCGTCTCGGCGTTGGTGAAGGTGCGCCGGGCGAGACGGGCGAGCGGGACGGTGGCGCCGCTGAAGCGGCGGAATTCAACGGGGGTGACATAGCCTTTCGGCTCCCAGAACGCGTCGAGCAAGCCGATGAGCGCGGTGCCTTGGCCGAGGTAGTCGTGGAGGTCGAGCATCTGGAAGCCGGCGAGGCCGGGCGTGCGCAGGTTGGCCTCGATTTCCTCCTTGTAGCACAGGAGCTGGAAGCGGCCGGAGGCCCGGGCAAAAGCGGGGTTGAACCCGAGCACGCCGTTCTGGGCGGCGAGGTGGCGGAAGATATGGTAGTTCGAGGGGCGGAGATAACCGGTGAATTTTTCGATCACGTCAAAATCGGGATACGCGCACCACTGGCCGATTTCATGGGCGAGCACGGGGATGTGGACGTCGGTAAGTGCGGCGCGATAGTCGTGGCCGAACCAGCCGCTTCGGTTGCGCAGTTCAGACAGGTTGCGTCCATCGACACCGTAGCGGACGAGCGCGGCAAACTGCGCGCCGCCGGTCACCTGGCCACGCCGATACCAGCCGGTGCCGGCGGAATACAGGCGGCGGCGGTCTTTTTCATACCACGCCTTGGCCCACTGCGGCGTGACCTGCTCGTAGTTCCCGCCGGGCTCGTTGCCCGGCGAGAAAAGAAGGAAGGACGGGTGGTTGCCGTAGGCTTTGAGGAGGCGGGGCGTTTCCTCCTCCATGTAGCGGGTGTAGGTGCTGCCGGGATTGAACGGAGCCCAGAGTCCGAGCTCGGGCTGCAGATAGAAGCCGAGTTCGTCGGCGGCGGCGAACGCGGCCTCGGGCGGGCACCACGAGTGGAAACGCATGCCGTTGAGACCGTGCTCCTGGCAGGCGCGGAAAATCTTTTTCCACGACTCGAGGTCGGTGGCGGGGGAACCCGTGAGCGGGAAATCGCCGCCGGAATGGGTGGTCCGGAGGTTGATGACGCGGCCGTTGAGGAGGAGATCCTTTTCGTCATGCGTGATTTCGCGGAGGCCGAAGGTGAGCGCGCGTGAGTCGTCGGCGCCGTCGCCCCGGAGCGCGATGG
>JAYVZM010000191.1:0-4985 GCA_043783345.1 Verrucomicrobiota bacterium | reverse complement strand
GAATTCGCCATCCGCCTCGCGCTCGGCGGCGGCCGCAGCCGCATCGTCCGCCAGCTGCTCACGGAGGGCCTCGTGTTGTCGTTCGCCGGCGGGCTTGTCGGGTTGGTGCTCGCCATCTGGTCCGCTGATTTGCTCATGCGCTCCTTCGCCGTGCTCATGCCCGTGACCATTTTCTTCTCCGGCACCGCCAACCCGGCGATTGTCTCCGCCACCCTTGGCTTCTGCACGCTGTCCACCCTCTTCTTTGCCCTCGGGCCGGCCCTCAAGCTCTCCCGCGGTGACTTGATCGCCGACCTCAAGGAGCACGCCGGCGAAGACACCGCGCCGCGCCGCCGCTGGCTGCCGCGCAATCCCCTCGTCGTCGCCCAGATCGCCCTCTCGCTCGGCCTGCTCACCTGCGCCGGATTGTTCGTCCGCGGCGCGCTCAAGGCCGACGGGGCGGACCTCGGCTTCAAGGCCGAGGACACCATCATCGTCGAAGCCGACGCCAGCCTCGGCGGCTACGACGAAACCCGCAGCCTGCAGCTTTATCGCAACATCACCGATAAACTCGCCGCCCTGCCCGGGGTGCAGTCCGTCAGCATCGGTTCCACGGTGCCCTTTGGCTTCATCAGCTTAAACCGCCACGTGCAGCGCGCCGGTTTCCACCTCGCCAAGGACGCCAAGCCGGCCAATGCCGCCGAGGGCCTGGCCTACGATTCCCGCTGGAACAGCGTCGGCGCCGACTATTTCCCCACCATGGGCATGCCCCTCTTGCGCGGCCGGGCCTTCACCAAGGCCGAGACGGAGAACAAGGGCGCGCCCGCCGTCGCTATCATCGGCGAGACTCTCGCCAAAAAACTCTGGCCCGACGGCAACGCTCTCGGCCAGCGCATTCAGTATGCCGACCGTGACGCCCCTCGCGCAGCCAGCAACGGCGGCGGCCCGATTAGCGCTGACGAGA
Organism: Verrucomicrobiota bacterium; assembly: GCA_043783345.1. Lineage (GTDB taxonomy): Bacteria > Verrucomicrobiota > Verrucomicrobiia > Opitutales > Opitutaceae > Lacunisphaera. The sequence goes on along the minus strand of JAYVZM010000191.1, from coordinate 4,042 downwards.
ATGCCGCCCCGCTCAAGGACGACACCAAGACCATCGAGATCGTCGGCATCGTTCCCGACATCCGCGCCTCGCTCTTTTCGAAGAACCGGGAATCCGCCATCTACGTGCCCTTCGCCCAGGGCTTCCAGAGCACCGTCCAATTCCACGTCCGCACGGCCGCCAACACGCCGGCGGCGGCCGCGGCGCTGATCGAGAGCGTGCGCCGGCAGGTCCGCGAGGCCGCGCCGGGTGTGCCGGTGTTCAAGGTCCGCACCTTCCGCCAGCACCTCGAGGCTTCCGCCGATCTTTGGATCACGCGCATCGGCGCCACGCTCTTCTCCATCTTCGGCGGGCTGGCGCTCGTGCTCGCCATCGTCGGCCTCTACGGCGTGAAGGCCTGCTCGGTGGCCCGCCGCACCCGCGAGATCGGCATCCGCATGGCCCTCGGGGCCGAGCCGGGCAAAGTCCAGGCCATGATTCTCCGCGAAGGCTTCGTCATGACCCTCACCGGCGCCGGCTTCGGCCTCCTGCTGGCCTTCGGCCTCGGTCGCGTTTGCGCCAGCCTCCTCTACGACGTCAGTCCGATGGATCCCCTCGCCTTTACGCTGGCCCCGGGCGTCCTCTTCGTCACCGCGATGGCCGCCTGCTACCTCCCCGCGCGCAAGGCCACCCGGGTCAGCCCGCTCACCGCCCTGCGAGCCGAGTAACCTTTCATCCGCTTTGCGGTTATCCATTCCAGCCCGTTCACTCTGAATCATCCCATGAAATCCACCGCCCTCCTCACCGCCCTGCTCTCCCTTGTCACGCTGGCGCGCGCCAGCGTCACCGAGACCTTCACCTACACCTACCCGCTCACGGCGGACGGCGTCATCCGCGTCGAGAACGTCAATGGCGACATCGACATCACCGCATGGGACAAAGCCGAGGTGTCCCTCGTGGCCGAGAAACGCGCCAGGGACGGCGACGAGCTCAAGCGGGTGGAAATCATCATCGACGCCGCCCCCGCCCGGCTCAGCATCAAGACCAAGTTTGCCAAGAAAACCGGCGGCTGGTTCTTCCGCAACTGGAACAACAACAGTTCGGTCCGCTACAAGCTCCTGGTTCCCGCCGGCGCCCGGCTCGAGAAGATCGACACGGTCAACTCCGACATCACGGTCACCGGCGTGCATGGCACCGTCAATCTCGACACCGTCAACGGCAGCGTCACCGCCCATGGGCTCGCGGCCGACGCCCGGCTCGACTCCGTCAACGGCAGCCTGCACGCCGAATTCGATTCCCTGGAAAAAGTGCGCGAGGTGAAACTCGAATCGGTCAACGGCCGGGCCGAGGTCACGCTGCCCAAGGGCGCCAGTGCCAGCATCAGGACGAGCACGGTCAACGGCAGCAGCCGCATCGACCAGCCCGTCAAGCTGAGCAAATCCGGCCGCCACAACCTGTCCGGCGAGATCGGCAGCGGTGGTCCTGACATCTCCCTCAAGACCGTCAACGGCAGCATCTCCGTCCGGGAGAAATGACCTGGGCCGGCGGAGTTGCCCGCGTCCCTGTCAGGTCGGCCCCGCCTAATACACCGCGGTGAAATCGCGGGGGAGCGGCGCGCTGGCCTTGAAGGCGTGAGCCTTGCCGGCGAACTCGTAGGTGAAGCTGGTCTCGAGCGAGTGCAGGAAGAGCCGCTTGTTTTTCGTCGCCTTAGCGAACGAGCGGTTGAGGGCGAAATCGCCGTAGGTCTGGTCGCCCACGATGGGCAGGTGGCGCTTGGCGCATTGCACGCGCAGCTGGTGGCTGCGGCCCGTGCGCGGCTCGAGCCTGATCAGGGACGTCGAAAACCCCTTCTGCGTGTGCTTGACGAGCTGGAACTTCGTCTCGGCCGGCACGTTGCCGACCAGCGAGGTCCGGATCTGCCCCCGCACGTTTCTCACCGCCAGCAAGTCGTGCCAGAACTCGTAATTCAGGTGCGGCTTTCCGAAGACGAGCGCCTGGTAGGTCTTGTTGACCTGTTTTTTGGCGTAATGCTCGCGGACGGCCAGCGCCACCTTCTCCGAGGCGGCGGTGAGGATCACGCCGGAGGTGGCGGAGTCGAGCCGGTTGAGCAGCCAGAGCTGGCGGTCGCTGCCGTCGGCCGCTTTCCACCGGAAGCTCTGCGCCTCCTTGTCGTAACGGCACGTCAGCAGCGAACGGGGCTCGTCCTGCGAGGCGTTGGGGTGCGAAAGCACGCCGAAGGGCTTGTCGAAAGCGGCGAGGCCGTTCGCGTCCCGCGTGAGCAACTGCACTTTGTTGCCCAGCGGCAGTGTCTCCCAGAAATCTCCGGGCAGGGCGCTCACTGGTAGTAGAAACCAAAGGTGAGCGTCTGCTCGTCCCCTAGCACGGCGATCATCTGGTCGCTCCACTTGCGGTAGGGTTGGCGGGCCTGGATCGCGTTCTGGCAGGACCAGACGCCCTGCTTGCCGCTGTCGGCGTCCTCCACCTTGAGGATATCCGTCTCCCCCTTGGAGTTGATCTTGAAAGTGATGGTGACGTGCGACCCATGTGGCGGCGACACGCGGCTTTCCTCGAGGATCCGATACCATTGCTGCACGATGATCTCCTCCATTTCGTGCAGGTATTCGCCGTATTCGCTCCAGCGGGCGTCCTGGCCGAGAATGCCCGCGTTGGTGGTGCCGCTGTGGCGGGTGGTGAGGATCGACGGCATGGCCGCCGTGAGGCGCGGACGCTCTTTCGGCACGGCCCTGCTCAAGTGTGGCATGGCCACCAAGGCGCCGTTGGGGTCCGTGGCATCGGGCGCGCCATGGGCCTCCTTGTCGGCATGGTTGGTGGGCGCCTGGCTTTTCGCGATGTTCGAAGCGACGCCATCCTCGGACTTGCCCTCGAATTTCTCGGTGCCGTCCAACGGCACCAGCGCCGCGCGGGCTTTCTGCTCCTCCTGGTTGGCGCTGTCCTTCTGGGCCTCATCGGGCGCCCGGGCGCCGCCTTGCTGCGGCTTGGACATGTCGCCCGCGACGATGGCACTGTCGTTGATGATCTTGTCCTGGCCCTTCACGCTCGGACGATTCTCGGGATCCTTTTCCTTGGCCGGCTCGGGTTGGGCGGACTGCTGGTTGCGGTTGCTGAAATTCGCGGTCTTGTCGGGGGTGTTCTCCGGGGCGTCCGGATTGGTTTCGACGAACTTGAAGGGATTCTTCTCCTCCGGGGGCGTCACGGGTTGGGCCAGCTCGAAGTCGAAGGTTTTGCCCTGATTGGCCCGGGTGATACTGATGCCGCCGTGCACGCCGGAGAACTTCTGAAAGGCGAAATTCGGCGACACCAGGACGAGGAGAAGGTGGAACAGCAGGGTGCAGCCGATGCCAATGAGGATGGAGCGACTGGTGTTGTCGTCCTCCTGCAGGTCCAACGGGCGGGGGTTGAGCTGGGGGGACTGGGCGAGCACGGGTGAAATCAACGGCTCAGACCCGCTTGAGTCAAAATTTGTTTCATTTCTTCCAGCGGCAAACCGACGATATTTGTCAGCGAGCCCGTGTAGCCTGCGACTATGAGCTCGCCGTGCTCCTGAATCGCGTAACCGCCGGCCTTGTCGAGGGTGTGCACCCGGCTGAGATAGAGCTCGAGGGTCGCATCGTCAAACGCCTTGAAAGTCACCTCGCTCGCCACGCCGCAATCGAGCTTCAGGCCGTCGGTCAGACGACGGACGGCCAGCCCGGTAAAGACGGTGTGCGTGCGCCCGCGAAGCAGCCGGAGCATCGCCCGGGCCTCGGTGGCGTCGCGGGGCTTGTTGAGCACCGTGCGGTCGATGAACACCGTCGTGTCGGCGCCGATCACCGTGGCATCCGGATGTAGCGCGGCCACCCAATCCGCCTTGAGCGCAGCGTTATGCCGCACCATCTCGCACGGGTCGGCATCGGGCGCCTCGTGCTCGGTCACCTCGGCGGGGATGATCTCGAAGGGTATGCCTAATTGCGCGAGCAACTCCTTCCGGCGCGGCGAGGCGGAGGCGAGGATCAGGCGAAAGGCGGAGGCAGTGGGCACGGCCCGGCACAGTAGGCGGGAATTTGCGGCTGCGGCTAGCGGAATC
>JAYVZM010000190.1:0-12220 GCA_043783345.1 Verrucomicrobiota bacterium | reverse complement strand
CCGTTGGGCACCACCGTCATGTTCCGCCAGGCGACGGCGGGCGTGTTTTGCACCCACTGGGCGAACGCCGCGTTCGAGGGAAAGGACGTGGGCACCGTGATCGGGTGGGCGGCGGTGTTGATCACGCTGATCAGGCAGTAGTGGTCGTTCGGCGCCGGTGGCAGGCCGGTCAGCAGGAACGCCGGGCTGTTGATCGCGAGCCCCTGGCTGGCGATGGCCGGGTTGCCCGTCGCGTCGACCAGGTTCAGGCTGCCCTGCCCGCCCGCGGCCGTGACCTGCGTCCACGAGGAGGGAACGAGAAAAACGGAGGCCTTCGAGTAGTAGAGCTTGACCGTGCCGGCGCCGGCCGCGGAGGGATTGAGGTTCTTGGCGCGGACAAAGAGGTTGTTCACGCCGCCGTTGATGATCGGCTTGCCGATGTCCGGGCCGTTGTAGCTGGTCTGCACCTGCGGCCAAGCCAGGGTGCCGCTTTGCACGGGGATGATGTCGGGCGAGAGATAGGGCGTGCCGATCGACGGGACCACCCCGGAATCGCCGAAATTGTCGCGGGAATAAAGATCGTTATAGACGCTCATGGTTTCTTCGTGGCTGGACGCCTGGAGGTTGGAGGTTGCGTGGAAATGCGTTCGGGGCCCGGCCTCGGGTGTATTTTCAAAACCGGGTTGGTCATCCGGAGCCGGGTGAAGAACCCATCGGCATAACCGCAAGCGGACGTCAGGCGGAATCCTTCGCCCGCCGTGGCGGGATCGGAATGACGGTTGCGATGGCTGGAGAGCGGGTTCACGTTGAGCGGTCAACTGTCGGTTCGGAGCGGGTGCGCTGGCCTGGAAGCACTGCCTAGTCCACGCGCGGCAGACTCTGGATCTGCGCGTCGAGGGCGCGGGCGAGCTCCGCCACGACGACCGGCGTGTTCCCGACGCTGCGGATATCGACCACGACGTTGCGGCGGACGAAGAGCACCGCCAGCAACGAATCCCCATGGCCGGTGAACGCCACGTCGCCGACCGCCAGCCCGCGTTCCGCGGCGGAGGGCAGTATGGGCGCCGAAACCATCGCCAGGATGTGCAGCAGCGCGTCGTGCGCCGCCGCGACCGACGGATGGACGGCGATATCGACCAGCACCCGCACGCCTGGATCGGCGGGGTTCACATAATGTTCCGAGAACGCCCCCCGCGCATCCGTCCGCGGCACCCGGCTTTCCAAGGTGAGCGCCGGCCGGGCCGGCAACTGCGGGAGGAAAGAGCGCACGGCGCCCTGCCGCGCGGCCGCCGCCCGCGGCCACTCGCTGAAGCGGTAGCCCTGCTTGATGCCGTCGTAGGCTTTGTTGGTGATGTCCATGGTGCTAGAGAGCCGGGCGCCGCCCCGCACTGGCCCACGTCCATTGGCCCTGCGGAATGCACGCCAGAATCCCGTCCGGGTTATTGGCGGCGAGCCGCTCGCGATAGGTGGTGTCCTTGAAGGGCGTGGGAATCGGCAGTGCGGGACTGCTGCCTTTCGACGCGAAGATCCAGTTGAGCGGGAGGCCGGCGGTATGCGGCCCGGTCCCCCAGGGATTGTCACCGACGTCGACCTGGAGGCAGGCATCGTAGACCTTGTCGGTCATCGACGATCCGCCGCCGGTCCAGGCCACCTCGTGAAAGTTGAAGCCATACTTGAAGGGGACCGCCCACCCCGGGGTGCCGATCGCGATGATCTCGTTGCAGGCAAACTTGATGGTGGTCGGCGGCGGCACGATCGCCATCGTCGAGGCAAACACGTTTGTGCCGAGAATATTGGTGAAGCTGGTGACGATCGTGGCGCAGTCCGTGCAATTCACCTTGGGGCCCCGACCGCCGCCGGTCTTGAGGAATTTGATGAACTCGGTGGCGAGGAAGCTCTGCGGCGCGACATTGTCGGTGTAGACGGAGCGGCCATTGACGGTGTCGTAGGTGAGGTTGATGCCGCCGTTGACCTTGGTCGTGATGGCTTGGATCGCTGCCTCCGGCGTCGTCGCCCCGTTCGCCCAAACGCAGGCATAGTCGAGCACGTCGGTCCACGGCAGTTGCTTGTCCGTGGGAGTCGCGCTTTGCGTCCACGGGGCCATCGGCCGGGCGAGCACCACATAGATGCGGTGGTTGCTGGTGCCGATCCTGGTCCAAGCCGAGCCGCCGATCTGGTATTGCCAGGTGAACGCGACGTTCTGGACCTGCACGCCCGCGGCGGCGAGCTGGTGGTGGTTCAATTGCAGCGTCACCGTCGCGGTGTTGCCCGCCCCGAACACGACCGTCGTCGGATCGACCGCCCCGAGGATGCCGCCGCCCGTGGCCCGGATTTGGACGGCCGCCGGGGCCGGGCCGGAGATGGTGAAGACCGCCCGGATCGTGACGACCTTCCCGGTGACCCGCGTGATCGCGTAGGCCGCGGGCGAGTCGCTGGCGAGGGTCATTCCCTTGCGCCATTCCGGGACCGACACGTCGTTGTTGAAATTGCGCCGGATCGCCAGCCCGTCGACGGCCACCACGAGGGGATCGTAGTTGAAGGCGAGCGTGCTGAGATCGACCGTGGGCAGCGGATCGCAGGAACTCGGCCGGTTCAGGTAGGCAACCACGAAGGTGGCCACGGTGGCGGCGAGCGAGGCGATCACGGACGCCGCCCCGACGCCGGCTGCGACCAGCAGCATGCGCGCCACCACGCGCACCAGGGTCCAGAAGCCGACCTCGAGCAGCAGCAGGATCAACGGCCGCAGGTAACCGGCCTGATAGATCAACGCGAGGGTGGCAAAAATCGTGGCCGCCTTGATCGTCGTGCCCTGGGCGAGCAGGGCCGCGATCCGGGCGTTGGCGAGGATGCGTCCGATGTAGGCGATGGCATCGTCGGTCAGCCGCGCCGCCACGCCGGTGAAGGCGTCGAGCGCCCCGGCCACGACGATGAAGACCAGGTTGATCTTCCAGAGCGTGCAACTGTCCACCGAACCCTCCGGCGCCCGGTAGGCGACATAGCTGCCGCGCGGCGTGTGGCACACCAGGAGATGCTCGCCGTTGTGCAGGTGCTGCGTCACCCACAGCGGCATCGTCTCCGGCCGCTCCTTCATCCGCCGCAGGACGTCCGTCCAGGCGGCGTGCACCTTCGCCCGGTCCTGCGGGGCGGAGAAGCCATCGATGTCCGCCTGCATGGCGCGCTCGAGGTCCGGGCCGCAGCGGGCCAGCGCTCCCGGGATGTCGAGCGTCGCGCGGAATTTCGCCAGGGTCGCCGCGTCCAGCCCGGCCGGGGGCCGGGTCGCCTCGTGGGCGGCCGTGGCGCGCGGGCTCACCGGCGCCGGGCCGAGCTGGCCGGAGAGGACGGCGCCCTCGGCGAGCCCGACCGGATGTCCGTTGGCCTGGTTGCGGGCGGGAGAGGAGGTGAAGTTGTAGGCGCCGATCAGGCTCGGGTCGGTGAGGTTCGGCAGCGCGGTCAGGTTGGCGAGCACCTCGGCCGCGGCGATCGCGCGGTTCCACACGTCGACTTCCCGGATGAAGCCCTGGAAGGTGGTCGCGCCGGCCGGAATGCCTTGGGCCAGCGCGGCGCCGATCAACAGGTCGCTCTGCGGGCGGTAGAGGGGAATCGGGCCACAGGCCAGGGAGGAGTCCAGCACGCCGTTGAGATAGAGCGTCAGCGTCGTGCCGTCGAAGGTGGTTGCGACGTTGGTCCAGGCACCGGTGGCGATCACCCCGCCCGACACCAGGCTCTGGTCCGGGTCGAGGCCGGAACCGCGTTGCGAAACCAGGCGAAAGGCGCCGGCGGTCGCATCGTAGCGCAGAAAGACCGCGATGCCGGTGTCGCTGTCCAGGTCGCTGTTGACCAGAATCGCGTGCTGCTGCTGCATCGAGGGCAGGAGGTAAATCCAGGACTGGATCGAATAGGGATCGATCTGGGCGCCGCCGGGATTGATGGCGCGGTCGCCGAACGGCCGCGTGAACCCCTCGGAGCCGAGCGACAGCGCGGGCGAGACCTTGATCATCGCCGCGTTGTTTTGCAGCGCGATCGGATTGGCGCCCGGCCCGCGGTCCACCGGCGGCACCACGCTGAAATCGAAATCGGCCACCACGGTGCCAGCCGCGGGCGGCAGGAACATGTTGGCGAGCACCGTCTCCCCCGGCAGCGACTGGTTGTAGACCCGCACCCGCCGCACCAGCCCCTGCAGGCCCGGGCCGATCAAAATGGGACTGACCGAACCGGCCCCGGTGCCCGCGACGCTCTGCGCGGTGTTGAAAATCCCGTCGATGTAGAGCCGGACCATCCCGCCGTCGAAAGTGGCGCAGATGTAATGCCAGGTGTTGTCGCGCAGCGAGCCCTGACCGGGATCCGACACGACCACGCCCAAGCCGACAAACTCAAAGGCCACCGACGGTCCCTGGCTGCCGAACGAAAACACTCCCTGCTTCGACAGGGCGGCGGCGCTGGCCGGCAGGCCATTGAAGCGAATCCAAGCGTCCACGGACAACGGCGTCGTCCCGTCAAAAGGAATCCCGAGACTCGCGCTGGTCTGCGCCCACGAAAGCGCATCCAACTGCATCACGAGGTAGGAACCGTCCGCTCTGGGATCGTTGATCATCGGTCGGAGGGGATGGGGAGGGGACTGCGGGCGTGGATTGGCAGAAGCGATCGAACCTACCCAAAGCGCAATTCCCGCGAACAAAGGGCCACGCGAACATCGAATAGGTCTCGGCTTCAGTTCGAAAAACGCAGTTCAACCCCAAGATCGCAGTGTGATGAAACTTCGCGTTCCCGGGTCCAAGACATTGTTATAACCACCGATTGCTCGGAGGGGCACGGATCGAAAACCAACTCATACCGCCTTTATTCGTGTCATCCGCGGAATCCATGGTTCCAACTGCATCGTTTCGTCAAACTGAAGCCGCCGTGACCCGTCTGCGGTCCTTGGGCCGACCCTGGCGAGGTCGCCGTGGCTCCAGAAGATACCGGTCTTCATTGCGGATCCAGGCTCTGCGTTTCCACCCAGCGCACGGCGTGCCGGACCAGCGCTGTGGTGTCCTTCAACTCGAGCTTTTCCTTGATATGGCTGCGATGGACATCGACCGTCTTGGGGCTGAGGTGGAGCTGTTCCGCGATGTCGCGGGTGCTCTTGCCCTGGCCGATGAGCCGGAAAACCTCGAATTCGCGATCCGTGAGTTTCTCGATCGGCGAGGTGGAACCGCGCGGCCGACGGCCGGAAAGGTTTTCCAAAATGCGCGCCGACATCGCCGGGCTCAGGTAAACCTCCCCGCCCATGATCCGCCGGATGGCCGCGAGCAGGTTTTCCCCGCCGGCCTCCTTCATGATGTAGCCGCGCGCCCCCGCTCGCAGCACCCGCTCCGCGTAGATCGCCTCGTCGTGCATCGAGACGACCAGCACCGGCATCTTCGGATGCGTGGTCAGGAGATCCTTGATGAATTCCAAACCGCTGCGGCCCGGCATTGTGATGTCCGTGAGCACCAGGTCCGGCGAGCAGCGCGCCAGCTCGCGGACGGCCTCGGCCGGATTGCCCGCCTCCCCGCAGACCTGCATGTCCGCCTGCCGGTCGATCAGCTGCGCCAGGCCGGCCCGCATGAACGGATGGTCGTCAATCACGAGGATCCGGCGACGCGCCGGCGACGCCGGGGCGACTGCCGGGGTGGCCGGGGATGCTTTTTTCTGGCGCGGTTTCATTTGCAAGGGGTCCGATATCCCGAATCCCGCCTTGGCGGGATCGGCTCGGCTGGAATGGAGGAGCCTGCTTGCAGGCGATTCGGAACGCCCGCTGACCGATCACGCGCTGACTCGCCTGCAAGCAGGCTCCTCCATCCGAGGGAAGAAACAGCGGGCATGGTGAGTTTCATGGCTTAAAGGGCAGCAGGCAGGCGATGGTGACGCCTCCCTTCGATTTGGAAACGATGTCCAGTTTCGCGCCAATCACGCTCGCCCGGTGTGACATCAGGCCGAGACCGAGCCCATGGGACGGTCTTTCCGGCAGCCCGGCTCCATCGTCCTTCACCTCCAGCAACAAACCGGCTGTCTGCTGCGCCAGCCGGACGGTGATGCGGCCCGCCCCGGAGTGTTTCAGCGCGTTGTTTACCGCCTCCTGCGCAATTCGGTAAAGGTGCCCGGTCACGGCGGGATCGGCCAGCAGCACGGGCTTGCGGCATTCGAACTGGCAGCGGACGCGGCCCAATCCGTTGGTGCGGGCGGCCAGCTCGGCGAGCCCGGTTTGCAGGGCATCCGGTTCGCCGCCCACCGGCACCAGCCCGCGGGCCAGATCCCGGGTCTGCGCCACCGCCTCGCGGAGCAATCCGCTCATCTGCTCGAGATTTTTGGAAACGGCCGGTTGCATCGCCGCCGTGTCCTCCTTCAGCGCGGTGCACATCAGGCCCACCGCCGTCAGCAACTGGCCGAGGCCATCGTGCAGATCCGCGCCGATGCTCCGGCGCTCGCGCTCGCCCGCCGCAAACACCTCGCGCTCCAGCCGCTGGTGCTCGGCCTGCGCCGCCGCCAGGGCCCGCGCCTGCGCCTGGGCGGCGAGGGTGCGTTTGACGACGGAAGGCAGCAGGTCCAGCAGCGCGGTGTCCTTCATGATGTAATCCAGCGCGCCCCGCTTCATCACCTCGACCGCCACTTTCTCGTCGCCCTGCCCGGTGACGACAATGAAGGGCACGCGGGTTTTCCCTTCCTGCAGCTTGGCCAGCATGGTCGGGCCGTCGACGTCCCGCATCTTGAGGTCGAGCAACATCAGGTCGGGCGTGTGTCCGTCGATGCATTGGAGCGCGGCGCGGCCCGACGATGCCGTGTCCACGTCGTGCCCCTCCGCCCGCAATGTCTCCGCCATCAACAGGAGCAAGCCCTCGTCGTCGTCGACGATCAGGATTTTCGGCGCGTGGTCCGGCGGTGGCACAGGTGCGGCGTCAGGGTGTGTCTTCAAATTGGATTTCGTGGGCCAGCGAGCTTGCTCGCGCTTCAAATGCGCCCGCAAGCGGGCTGCCTACCGCGGCTTGACGGGGTAAATGGAATTTTGAAAACACGCCCTAGTTGCTGCCGACCGGCGGCACCAGCAGGAGCATCACGAACAGCCCGAGCCGCCGGATCGCCTCGGCGAACTTGTCGTAATCGACCGGCTTCTGGATGTAGACGTTGCAGCCGAGTTCGTGGCAGCGCGTGACCTCCCGCGTGTCGTCGGTCGTGGTCAACATGATGACGGGGAGTTTCCGCAGGCCGGTGTCCGCCTTGATCCGGCGCAGCACCTCGATGCCGTCCACCTTGGGCATGCGGATGTCGAGCAGGATCAGGTAGGTGCCGTCGTGGCCGCGCACGGCCTTGCCGGTGCGGTCGAAAAAGAAGTCCAGGATCGCCTGGCCGTCGCGGAAATGCTGGACGTGGTTTTTGAGCCCCGCCATCTCGAGGTTTTCGCGAATGAGGATGGCGTGGCCCTCGTCGTCGTCGACGATCAGGATCGTGGGAGCTTGGTTCATGCGTGGAGCCGGCCGCCTAGGCCGCCGGCAATGAAACATGGAAACTCGAACCGGTTTCCCCCTGGCTCTCAACCCAAATCCGGCCCTTCTGCCGCTCGAGCACACGCTGCGCGATGGTCAGGCCCAGGCCCTCGCCACCGGCGACGTTCGGGTCGAGCCGGTGGAAAATCTCGAACACCTTCGCCTGGTGCTCCGGCGCGATGCCGATGCCGTTGTCGGCCACCGTGTAGATCGCCTGGCCGGCCTCCACCCGGCCGCTGACGGTGACGCGGAGGGGGCGGGCCGCTGCGCGATATTTGAGCGCGTTGTCGATCAGGTTGGCGAAGACCTGGCTCGTGTGCGCGCTGTCGCCGAGGCAGGCCGGCAGCGGTTCCACCCGCACTTCCGCCTTCGCCTCGTCCAGCTGGAATTTCATCGTGGCCAGAATGTCCGCGAGCAGGAGGTTCATGTCGAGCGACCGGATGGTCAGGATCACCCGGCCGAGCCGCGAATACTGCAGCAGGCCGGTGAGCAGCGAATCCATCTTGTTGACGCCGGCGTTGATGAAACGCAGCGCCTGCGGCAGGGTGACCTCGACCGGCTGCTTCAGCGCGGCCGCCGGCACCGCGTTGCCCTGGGCGGCGGCGACCGCCGCCTGGATGCCCTCGCAGGCGCGGTTGAGCTGCCGGCCGAAACCCTGCACGTTGACCAGCGGCGAGCGCAGGTCGTGCGAGACGGTGTAGACGATGGTCTCCATCTCCTTGTTCTTCTCCGCCAGCTCCGCGGCGGATTGCTGCAGCTTCGCCTCGTCGGCCTTGCGCCGGGTGATGTCCGTCCGGATGGCCACGTATTGGACCGGCTTCCCGGCGGCGTTCAGGAACGGCACGATCGTCGTGTCCACCCAGTAGGGGGAGCCGTCCTTCGCGCGGTTCTTGATTTCCCCATGCCACACTTTGCCGTGGCCGATGGTCGACCAGAGGTCGTGGAAAAATTCCTTCGGGTGGTGCCGCGAGTTGATGATGCGGTGGTCCTGCCCCAGCAGTTCCTCGCGGGCATACTGGGAAATCGCGCAGAACTTGTCGTTGACGTAGGTGATCTTCCCGGCGGCGTCGGTGATGGCGACGATCGAATGCTCGTCGAGCGCCGCCTTCACGTCGCGCAGCTCCTTCATGGCCGCGAGCAATTCCCTCTTGGAGGCCGCCTGCTCGTGCTCGAGGGCGCGCAGGTGCGCGATCAATTCTTCCCGGGACAGCGTGGAGTGGTCGGCGGAGGACACGGCCGCAGAATCTGCCTGGCGGGACGCGAGTGGCAAGGGCGGAAAGCCCGTCGGGTCTAGCCTCACTCCGTTGGGTGCGCACACCTGACGCCACACACCCGCCGCCCTGCGGGCACCCCTCCCCAGCGGGGATCTTCGGCCGCGCCTGGCTGGGTCCCCGCTGGAGAGGGGTGGCGTTTCAGCGCCGGGGTGTGTCGGGCGAAGCAAATGGCCCGGGCTAGGGAATACCCTTAGCGAGATATCGCCCCGCCTCCAATTACCCGCGATCCGCGCCGGTGCTATGCTGCGTCTCATGCAAACGAACCTGTCCCACGCACCCGCCCCGGCCGTGCCCGCGAACGACCCCGGCCGGAATGTCCTGGCTCATCTGCGCCAGTCGGAAATTTTCCGCGACTACCACCAGGCCTACGAAACCGCCACCGGCCTGCCCATGGCCCTACGGACCGCGGGATCGTTCCAGTCCCCGCTGCACGGCTCGAACCGCGCCAACGCCTTCTGCACCCTCATGGCGAAGAACAACAAGACCTGCGCCGCCTGCCTGCAACTGCAGCAACGGGTCGAGGAGGAGGCCTCGTTCGGCCCGCGGACGCTGCAATGCTTTGCCGGCCTGAGCGAATCCGCCGTGCCGGTTCGCGTCGGGGACAAGGTTCTCGGCTACCTGCAGACCGGCCAGGTCTTCCTGCGGCCGCCCACCAAGGCGCGCTTCCGCCGCGTCACCCGCCAGCTGGCCAAGTGGGGTTCGCTCGGCGATGTCCGCCAGCTCGAGTCGGCCTATTTCGCGACGCGCGTCCTCGCCCGGCGGCAATACGACTCCGCGGTGCAGCTGCTGGCCGTCTTCGCCCAACATCTTTCCGCCCTGAGCAACCAGGTGATGGTGCAGGAAACGGCCGCGGAAAACCCCGTGATCGCCCGCGCCCGGGCTTATATCGCCGCACACCACGGCGAGGACCTCTCCCTCCAAAGCGTGGCCCAGGCCGTGCACGTCAGTGAGTTTCATTTCTGCAAGCTCTTCAAACGGTCGACCAGCCTCACCTTCACCGACTATCTGGCCCGCGTGCGCGTCGAGACCGTGAAGCAACTGCTGCTCGATCCGCACAAGCGCGTGAGCGAAGCCGCCTTCGCCGCGGGCTTCCAGTCCCTCTCGCAGTTCAACCGCGTGTTCCACCGCATCACCGGCGAGGCGCCCCGGGCGTTTCGCGACCACCGGCAAGGCCGGCACGCCGCCGTCGCCCGGGCCATCGCCCAGGCCGCCTGAGCGGTGCTTTCACCGAGGGCGCGTCTTCAAACGGGATTTTGTTAACCAGCGAGCTTGTCCGCTCGACAAGCTCAGGACCCCCGAGCCTGTCGCGGGGCTCGCGCTTCGTCCGCGTCCGCGGATGTTTCGGGATTTCCATCGCGGGGCAAATCGGTCATGCGTGGCGGTTCGTGAAAGACCCTGCGCACTCCCGATCGGTCGGCCTGCTGCTCCTGGCCGCGTTGTGCTGGAGCCTCGGCGGGGTGCTCCTGAAATCCGTCGACTGGCCGCCGCTCGCCGTCGCCGGCGGGCGCGGATTCATCGCGGCGATTTTCCTGCTGCTCGCCTGCCGCCGGTCCCTGCGCTTCACCTGGTCGCCGCTCCAGCTCGGCACCGCCGTCGCCTACGCCGGGTGCACCGTCCTTTTCGCCACGGCCAACAAGCTCACCACCGCGGCCAACGCCATTTTGCTCCAATACACCGCGCCCGTCTGGGTCGCGCTCTTCGGCGCCTGGCTGCTCGGCGAACGCGCCACCCGGGCCGACTGGCTGACGATCGTCGCGGTCTTCGCGGGCATGGGCATCTTTCTTTACGACGGCCTGCGGCTCAACGATCTCGCGGGCATCCTGGTCTCCATCGCCAGCGGGGTGTGTTTCGCGGCGATGATCATGCTCCTGCGGAAGCAAAAGGACGGCTCGCCCATCGAATCGGTCATTCTCGGCAACCTTATCAGCTTTCTCATCGGCGTGCCTGCCATCTGGACCGCGCCGCCCCTGACCGGCCCCAGCGCGCTGGCCTTGCTGGTGCTCGGCGTGGTCCAGCTCGGCGTCGCCTATCTCCTCTACGTGCGCGCCATCCGGCATGTGACCGCGCTGGAAGCCGTGCTCATCCCCGTGATCGAGCCGATCCTGAATCCCCTCTGGGTGCTGCTGGTCCTCGGGGAGAAACCCAGTCCCCTCGCGCTTTTCGGCGGCGTGATCGTGGTTGGGGCGGTCACTTGGCGCGCGGTGGCTTCCATCCGCCAGCGCCACGCCTGATCCCTCATGTCGCGCCTGCCGTTTTTGTTTCTGCTCATGCTGTCCGCCACCGCTGTCCGCGCCGAATCCGGGGAAACCGTCATCCTGCTGCACGGCCTCGGCCGCACGCGCTGGTCCTTCTGGCGGGTGGAGCAGGCGCTGCGTCAGGACGGCTACCACGTGATCAACCTCAGCTATCCTTCGCGGACGCATGCCATCGAGGACCTGGCCCGCGACTGGCTGGCGCCGTTGATTGCGGCCCAGCGCTCCGCGCCGCGCGTGCACTTCGTCACCCATTCCATGGGCGGCATCCTGCTGCGCTGTTACCTGCGCGACCACGCCCTGCCCAATCTCGGACGCGTGGTCATGCTGGCTCCACCCAACGCCGGCAGTGAACTGGCCGACCGGCTGAAACCCACCTGGCTTTATCGCACGGCCAACGGGCCGGCCGGTCAGCAGCTCGGCGTTGCCGGCCTGCCGCGGTCGCTCGGCCCGTGGCCCGCCGGGACGGGTGAACTGGGCATCATCGCCGGCGACCGGACGCTCAACCCGCTGTTCTCCTCCTGGCTGCCGGGCCCGGACGACGGCAAGGTCACCGTGGCCGGCACCCGTCTCGACGGCATGAAGGATTTCGTGACCGTTCATGCCAGCCACACCTGGCTCGCCTGGCGCGAACCGGTGATCGCCCGGATCCGGGCCTTCCTCCGCACGGGCCGCTTCGCCCCCTCCGACGCCCGTCCCGCCAGGTCCGGCCCCGATTCTTAAGTATACTATTAGTTGACATCAGCCGGCGGGACGGACTTTGTGAGGCATGGCCTTCAATTCGACTCCGCCCGGTCTCCGGCCCTTTGCGGCCTTGCTCGAGGCCCTCTCCCCCGAGGCGCGGGCCTCTGTGCGACGTCGCGCCTCCCGGAAGAATCCCGGCGGGGCCACGTTGCGGCCCGGCAGCGGGACACCCCTCTGGCAACGGCTGGTGAAGTCGGTGCAGCCGCTCCTGCAACGCCGGGGCGAAAAAGCCCAGCTGGCCCGCCTGCTCGGGGTGCACCGGCAGGCGGTGAACGAGTATTTTGTCAGCCGCACCCGGATGCCCGACGCCGAGCGCACGCTGCTGTTGCAGGAATGGCTGAAGGCGCGGCGGCAGGGAAAACGCCCCGGCTGGTAGGCCGGCCGGGGAGGTGCCGGCAACGCGGCGGCGGTTCAGGCGCCGATCCGCCCGGCGAACACGATGCAGGAAACCGGTGGTTCCTGCACTCGTGGG
>JAYVZM010000189.1:0-5020 GCA_043783345.1 Verrucomicrobiota bacterium | reverse complement strand
AGCAGGCCTGCCGCGATCGATTTTCTGGTGAGGGAGAACATAAGTTTCCTTTTGCCGCCATACGGCCAACTGCCGGCGAAACCGACAATTTCAAAGCGGTGAAAGGGGGATTATCCGCGACGGCTGACAAAAACCGACACGTCCAAGCGTCCCCTGCCGTTGTCAACCATTCCCTGCTGGAGTCCGGTGGCCGCCGGTGTATCCTGCCGCATGGCGGTTCCACGCTACGCCGTGGTGTCGCCATAACAAAGGAAAATCCATGAACTCACCTCAACTCGGTCTGCGTGTGGCCGGCACCATCTTCGGCTTGGTCTGCCTCGCGCATTTGGTGCGCCTGTTTATTCACTTCCAGGTCATGATTGGCAGCCATCCGGTGCCAGTCTGGATGAACGGCGTCGGCGTCGTTGTTGCCGGCTTGCTGGCATTCTGGCTGTGGCGGCTGTCGCTGTGCGCCGGCACCCCGACGAGCACCCAGCCTCCATCGGCCAAGACCTGACGGGCGGCTACCGTTTCAACCGCACGACAAAACCCAGCAGCCGGCGCGGCAGAATCCACTCCAGGAACAAAAAGACCTTGGCGTGGAGGGGACCGTTGTAGCGCGGCGCGGGATGGTCGCTGGCGAGCGCCCGCTCGACCAGCTGCGCGATGTCGTCGGGCGCGCCGGCGAGGAGTCGCATGGTTTTGGTGTTGGCCTGGTAGCCCTTGTAATAGGGTGCGTAGGGCCCGGCGTTTTCCACCACGCCGGCGGAAACCCTGTCCGCGGCCTCGACAAATTCCGTGGCGATGAACCCCGGCCGGATGAGCGTCACCCGAACGCCGAATGGTTTCAATTCCCCGCACAACCCGTCGGTCAGCGCCTCGAGCGCGTGCTTGGTGGAATCATAGATGCTCGACAGCGGCCGCGCGATTTTCCCGGCCACCGAGCCGATGTTGACGATGCAGCCGCTGCCGCGCGCGCGCATGCCCGGCAGCACCAGTTGCGTGAGCGCGACGAGCGAAAAAACGTTCGTCTCGTAGTTTCGCCGGATCAGGTCGACCGGCGCCATCTCGACCGGGCCGCGCGTGCCGTAGCCGGCGTTGTTCACGAGCGCGTCGATCCGGCCGAATTTGGCGTGCGCCGCCGCCACCAGCCGCTTCCGGTCGGCGTCGCTAGTTATATCCCCCGCGACCGCGAGAATCGTCGCGCCGGTGGGATCGAGTTCGCGTGCGAGGGCGTCGAGCCGGTCCTGCCGCCGCGCGGCGATGACCACCTTCGCCCCGGCGCGAACCAGCCGGCGGGCCGTAGCCTCACCGATGCCCGAGGAAGCCCCGGTGACGATCACAACCTGTCCGGCGAGCGCGGGCATGAGGAACTCCTTATTCCGAGTCGTAAATCTGCACGCGCGACCAGAAGGTTTTGAATTTTTCGACAAACGCGAGGTGGATCGGGTCGACCTGGTAGGCGTTCTGCGCGGCGATGTCCTTGCAGAGGACGATGAGCGCGACGTCGTAGCTCGCCTCGATCACGGCGCGCCGCTCGGTGGCGGCGGGGGCGCCGACGGCGACCTTTTCCACCGCCTTGATGCCGGCCAGGGTTTCGACGCCGCGGCGGAAATCCGCGCGCTGCGCCGGCGTGAGTTCGGGTTTCAGCCAGAAATAAACACAATGGTAGAGCATGGTGGCCCGAGCAAACACCCGGAAGCGCGGGAAGCAAATGCCTATTGCGGATGAAGCCGCTCCGGCTTTGATTTTCTCCTCTCAATGAATCCGTCCCCTCTCATCCCGGTCCTTGTTTTCCTTGCCCTTGTCCCGGTCGGCGCGGCCGCCCTCGAACCGGCCCCGCCGTTCACCGACCATGCCGTTCTGCAGCGTGACGTGTCCGTGCCCGTCTGGGGCTGGGACGACCAGCCCGGCGCGACCGTCACCGTCACCTACGCCGGCCAGACGAAGGAGACCCGCGTCAACCCGGCCGGCCTGTGGCGCGCCGATCTCGATCCGATGCCGGCCCGGGCGGAAGGCGGGGATCTCGTCGTGAGCCGCGGCCCCGTTGCGGTTACGTTTCACGACGTGGTCGTGGGCGAGGTCTGGCTGGCCTCGGGCCAGTCCAACATGGAGTGGAAACTGCAAAGCTCCCGCGGTTATGCCGAGGAGAAAGCCCGGCCGGCCAATCCGCTGATCCGCCATCTGTTCATCGAGCATTCCCCCGCCGACCTGCCCGTCACCCGGGTGAAGACCAGCGGCTGGCAAAGCGCCAATCCGGACACCATCGGCGGCTTCACCGGCGTCGGGTATTTCTTCGCCCGGGCGATCAGCGAGAAACTCAACGTGCCGGTCGGCATCCTGCACGCCTCGTGGGGCGGCACGCCGATCGAATCGTGGGTGCCCGAACCCGCGCTGCGCAGCTCGCACGCCTGGCCCGGTTTCAATGCCAGGTGGCAGGCGGCCATGAAGGTGTTTCCCCAGGCTTATGCCGACCAACCCGGACTCGAAGCGGCCTGGCAGAAGGCCCAGGAAGAGTTCAAGGCCTCCGGCAAACCGGTCACCATGCGATGGCCGCGCCCGCCCATGGGGCCGGGTTCGGCCTACGGACCGGGCACCCTGTTCAACGGCATGATCGCGCCGCTCGCGCCCTACGCCCTGCGCGGCGCACTCTGGTATCAGGGCGAGTCCAACGTCGGCCGGCCGCGGGAATATGCCGAGCTGCTGCCGGCGCTGATCCAGTCTTGGCGCGCCGCCTGGCTGCAGAGCGACTTCCCCTTCCTCGTGGTGCAGTTGCCCAGCTACACGGACCACGGCAATGCCACCGGGCGCGCCTGGGCGGAACTCCGCGAAGCCCAAGAGGCCGTGCTGCGCGTGCCCGCCGGCGGTCTTGCCGTCACCATCGACAACGACGAGCCCGACAACCTGCATCCGACCGACAAGCGTCCGGTCGGCGAACGGCTCGCGCTCATCGCTGCGGCCCAGATTCACGGGCTCGCGATGGAATGGATCGGACCCGTGTTTCAAGCGGCGACGCCCGAAGGAACGTCGCTGCGCCTGAAGTTTACGCATGCCGCCGGACTCACCTTGCGCAACGGTTCCGACACCGGCTTCGAGGTCGCGGGCGCGGACCAGGCTTTTCATGCCGCCGCCGCCCGCCTGGAAGGCGACACCGTGCTCGTCTCCGCCGCCGAGGTGTCGCTGCCCGTCGCCGTGCGCTATGCGTGGACCAACAGCCCCGCCGTCACGCTCTTTAATGGAGCTGGTCTGCCCGCCGCACCGTTCCGCTCCGACGACTGGTCCAAATAGGTTCTAAGAAGCCATTGGCCGGCACGTCTAACAGTTATCCCCCTCCCATGAAAATAAATCGCCTGATCCTGACCCTCTGTCTTCTGTCTCCTGTCCTCCGTCTCGGCGCCGCGCCCGTCAGCTCGACCATTTCCGCCGTCACCGTCTACACCGACCGCGCCGTGGTCACCCGCTCCGGCACGGTCGAACTGTCCGGCGGCGTCGCCGAACTCGTCTTCGCCAATCTGCCCGAATCGCTCAACGACCAGTCCCTGCAGGTCAGCGGCAAAGGCACCGCCACGGCCACCATCCTCGACGTCAGCGCCAAGCGCACTTACGTCGACTTCACGCCCAACGCCCGCGTCAAGGAACTCGAGGACCAGCTCCGCGGCTTCGCCAAGCAGCTGCGCGCGCTCAACGACCGCGCCAACGTCCTCCAGTCCCAGTCCGCCATGCTCGACCAGATGAAAGCCGCGCTCTTTGCCCCGCCGGCCAAGGACGTGCCGCGGCCCGACCTGGCCCAATTCACCAACTCGCTCAGCTACCTCTCCGAACAGCACGCCAAGATCGTCGCCGAAAATGCTTCGCTCGACGAGCAGCGCGAGGATCTCCAGAACAAGACCAACACGGTGCAGCAACAGCTCAACGAGCTCCGCGGCGCCGGCGGCAAGGGCTACAAGACCGTTACCGTCCGCGTCTCCGCCGCCCAGCCCGGCAATCTCGACGTCGCCCTGTCCTACACCGTGCCCGGCGCCTCGTGGGTGCCCAGCTACGACGCCCGCGTCCTCAGCACCGAGCGCGCCGTGGCTCTCGGCTACTTCGGCGGCGTCCGTCAGAACACCGGCGAAGAATGGAAGGATGTCGCGCTCACCCTCTCGACGGCCCGCCCGTCGCTCGGCGGCGCGGCTCCGGTGTTGGGCCTTTGGAACCTTGATGTATTCAATCCCCTCCTCCTCCGGCAGCAGGCCGACAACGAAAGGCGACGGGAAACCTTTGCCGCCAAATCCCTCAATGCCCCTGCCAGCGCCGGAGCGGTAAACATGCAGACACTGACGAGCAATGTATCGGCTGACGGTGTGCTGGAATTGAAGGACGCTTCAATGGCCGCCGCCACGATCGAGGCCGGCGCGACCAGCGCCTCGTTCAAGATCGCCACGGCCGCCAGCGTGCCGAGCGACAACTCGCCGCAGAAGGTGCCGATCATGAGCGCCACCCTGAAGGCCCAGCCCGAATACCTCACGGTGCCGAAGCGTCAGGCGGTCGCCTATCTTACGAGCAAGGTTGTCAACTCCTCCGAGTTCCCGCTGCTCGCGGGCGTCATGAACGTGTTCCTCGACGGCACCTTCGTCGCCACCAGCAGCCTGCGCACCGTGATGTCCGGGGAAAAGTTCGACCTGGCCCTCGGCGCAGACGAGGGCATCAGCGTGAAGCACAAACGCGTGAACAGGTTCACCGAGGACACCGGCCTGACCAACTCCGGCAAGCGCATCACCTACGAATACCTGATCACGATCCAGAACAACAAGAAGACCAGCGAGCGCGTGATCGTCGCCGACCAGGTGCCGCTCTCGCGCAACGAGAAGGTCGTCGTCAAACTTCTCTCACCTGACGCCAAGGACGTGAAGCCCACCGACGAAGGCACGCTGAAGTGGACGCTCGACCTGCAGCCCGGCGAGAAACGCGAGCTCACCGTCAAGTTCGCCGTCGAGTTCGGCAATGACGTCAACGTGACCGGCCTGGAGTAAGCCCGGGCGCCGGCCGTTGGATGTAGATG
>JAYVZM010000188.1:0-5020 GCA_043783345.1 Verrucomicrobiota bacterium | reverse complement strand
GCGCGCGGCGCGCCCGCCTCGCCGCCGGCCCACCCCGCCCGACGAAGCCGACGAGCCGGCCGGGGCGCCGCGGTTCGTCCCGCCCATGAAGGCGCTCGGCGTGACCGCCATTCCCGCCGGAGCGTGGCATTTGGAAATCAAGCTGGACGGCTACCGCGCGCTGGCCGCTTGCCAGCGCGGCTCGCCGGCCCGCCTGTGGTCGCGCAACGAGCTGTCGCTGGCGGAAGATTATCCCGAGATCGTTGCCGCGCTGTCTCGATTGCGCTGTCGGGATGCTTTGATCGATGGCGAAATCGTCGCACTCGATGAGCAGGGCCGTTCCCGTTTCCAGCTCCTGCAGCAGCGCGAGGCGGCGGCGGCGCGGCCGCCGATTTTCTACTATGCCTTTGACCTGCTCCACCTGGACGGTCGCTCCCTGCTGCGAGAACCGATCGAGCGCCGGCGGGCCGCGCTCGAAAAGCTGCTGGCCCGGCCGTCGGACGTGCTGCGGCTGTCGGCGGTGCTGGATGCGCCGCCGGAAAAGGTCCTGACGGAGGCGGCCCGACTCGGGTTGGAGGGCATTGTCGCCAAGGCGGCGGGATCGTCCTATGAACCGGGACGCCGCTCCGGCGCATGGCTGAAGTGCCGGATCGCGAGCGAACAGGAATTCGTCATCGGCGGCTATACCCCGCCCGAGGGCGCGCGCAGCCATTTCGGCGCGCTCCTCATCGGTTACCAGGCGGACGGCAGGCTGCGCTACGCCGGCAAGGTCGGGACGGGCTTCGATGAGCGACGCCTGGCCGAGCTCCACCGTCTTTTCCAGGCACGGCGCCGGGCGCGCTGTCCTTTTGTCAACCTGCCCGCGACCAACCGTCGGCGCTTTGGCCAGACGATGAACGCCGCGGCGATGCGCCACGTGCACTGGCTGCGACCCGATCTGGTGTGCCAGGTGCGCTTTGCCGAATGGACGGAGGGTGGTCATCTCCGCCAGCCGGTGTTCATCGGGCTGCGCCGCGACAAGCCGGCGGCCGAGGTTGTGCGCGAGGCGCCCGGGCTCAAAGCTTCTGCTTCAGCTTGAGCACGGGGGCGAACAGATCGCCCTTCCGTTTCACCCGCTGCCGGACCTGCTCCGGCGAAAAGCGCAGGCGCTCCGGTTCTTTGCTCCGCAGGGCCGATTCGATTTCTTTCCACTCCAGGGGCGTCGACACTGAGGGCCGGGCGGTGGCGCGCAGCGAGTAGACGCAGATCGTGGTCTTGTGGTCGTCGTTCTGGCTCCAATCGATCAGGACCTTCCGGCGGCGCAGATCCTTGCGCAGGTTGGAGACGATCAGGTCGGGTTGCGCGGCGGCCAGCGCTTCGGCCAGCGTGCGGGCGAACTCCTTGGTTTGCTCGAAGGTGACGGCGGTATTGAGCGGCACGTAGACCTGGAGGCCCTTCGAACCGGAGGTCTTGGGCAGGGATTCCAGGCTTCTCTCCTGGAGCCAGCCGCGGACGGCCCGCGCCACCCGGCAACACGCGAGCAGATCGGCGCCTTCGCCGGGATCGAGATCGAAGACCATCGCCGTGGGCCGGTGCAGTGCCGGCGCACAAGCTAGCGAGACGTGCAGTTCCAGATCGGCGAGGTTCGCGGCCCACACCAGGGCCGCGGTGCTGTCGACGACACAATAGCGGATATCCGGCTGCTCCCGCTTGGAGGGAACGCGCGTGGTGCGCATCCATTTCGGGCGATGGGCGGGACAGTGTTTCTCGTAGAAGAAGAATTTTCCCACCCCGTCGGGATAGCGCTTCATGGTGAGGGCCCGGGTGGCGAGATGCGGCAGGAGCACCGGGGCGATGTCGATGTAGTAGCGGATGACATCGCCCTTGGTGAAACCGGTTTCGGGATACAGGACCTTTCCGAGGTTGGAGACCGCGACGTCGTGGCCGTCGACCTGCAGGGTGCCGGTGGGGCGGCTCATAAAAAAACGTCGGTTCGAACGTCGCGGGACAAACTAGGCGGCCGGTGCGCGTCGCGAGCGCAGCGGCCGGAAGGTGGCGGCGGAGATGCGGGGGAGGGGTTCCTCCGCCGGTCCCGAAATCACCTGGCCGTCCGGCTGGAAACGGGATCCATGGCACGGACAGTCCCACGTCCGCTCGGCGGGGTTCCAGCCCACGACACATTGCAAGTGGGTGCAGATGGCGGAACAGAGCATGAGCCGGCCGTGGTCGTCCCGATGGGCGGCGACCTTGCGTTTGCCGAGCCGCACGATCTTGCCCTCGCCTGGCGCGATATCCCGCAGGGAGCCGGCCTCCGGTCTGGCGAACCGGTCGCGGATCAACTGGAGCGGGAAATCCTTGTTTTCCCGGAGGTAGTCGAGCGTGCCACCGCAGAGTGTTTTGCGGCCTGGATCGAACAGCTTCTGCCATTGATTCGGCCGCCCCAGGATCGCATCGACCGCCATCATGGCGCTGAGCGTGCCGAAGGTCATGCCATTGCCGCCGAAGCCCGTGGCGACAAATTGCCGGTCCGCGGTTTCGCCGATGTAGGGCAGGCCATCGTTGGTCTCGATGACCTGGCCGGACCAGCGCGCATCAACCTCGGCCTCGGGGAATATCCTTCGGAGGCGATCCTCCAGCCGGCCATACGCCGCGATCGTATCGGTGATCTGGCCGGTTTTGTGGTCCTCGCCGCCGTAGATGACATAGCTCTCGCGGCCGGCCGGCTCGATGCGCAGGTAGTTATAGGGATTGCTCGTGTCCCAATAGCAGCCACGCGGCCGGGGAGGCGCGGGGAGGCGCGCGCCCAGCGCATAACTGGTGTAGAGGGCGAGTTTGGTTTGGAACAGCGTCGCCCCGACCAGGCTGCTGTTTCCCATGAGTGGATTGTGGGTGGCCAGGACCAGATGACTGAAGTTGATCCGGCCGTTCCGGGTGCGCAGCCGGCGCGGAGCTTTTTCCGTCTCCAATACGGCGGTCTCCTCGAAGACATGGGAGCCCTGGCCCGGGATGGCGGGCAGGAGCCCGGCCAGATACTGGAGCGGATGGAAGATGGCCTGCTGGGGAAAGGCGACGCCGGGGAGAGGGAACAGCGGGACGGTGAGACGGAATTCCGCGTCGATGCCGAGCGCCTGGGCGCATTCCGCATCCTCCCGGAGTGAAGCGGGATCCTCCTCGGGCGAAGCGGCATGGAGGTAGCCGGGACACCATTGGAACTGGCAGGCGATGTTTTCCGCCTCAATCAGCGCGTGGATGCGATTGAGGGCGGCCGTGCCGGCGTCCCAGACCGCCTTGGCGGCCGGGGCGCCGAAACGGTGCTGCAATTCGTGCAGCCGCAGGTCGGTCGCGGCGGTCAGGTGCGCGGTGGTGTGACCGGTGTCGATTTCGGCGCAGCGTCCGCGCTCGAGCAGGGCGACGCTCAGGCCCGCTTTTTTCAGCAGGTAGGCGGTCGTGATCCCGGTGATGCCCGCGCCCACCACCGCGACATCCACCGTGAGGGTCTGGTCCAGCGGGGGGAAGCGCGGGAGCCACGTTGTCTTTCTCCAGTGGGATGCGGTGTCCATACGGGGACGAGGTTCAGCGTTTGCGGCCGGCTCCGCTTTTTTTGCCGCCGCCGGATTGTTTGTTCACGGTGGCCCAGGCGCGTTGTTTGGCGGTGCGCGCGCTGAGGCCCCGGTCCTCGTAACTTTCCTCGATGTGCCCGGCCTGACGTTTCTGTTTCGAGGTATAGGCGCTCTTGGCTCCTTGCGGCATGGTGAAATGAGTTGAGAATTTTCGGCGTGGCGGGGTGCGCCGGCCGTCGGCTGCCACGGCCCCGGGCACCTGTCAGGTTAGCGCGGGTGCGGGCGCGGCGCCATCAGGTGCTCTCCCAAGGATCGTATCGGGAACCCCTCTCGCGCCGGCGGGATTGCTTCGCCCGATGCCCCCGGCCCGGGGCGGGGACTAGGCTGAGACATGACTGCAGACCTAACCATCCTGCCCGTGGGCGGCGGGGCCCACCTGGGCACCATGCTTGCCGACGTTTTGAAGGAAGTCCGTCGCCGTGGCATCGTCTATCAACTGACCGGCACCACCACCTGTCTCGAGGGAACGTGGGAACAGATCATGGAGACCACCAGGTCCTGCCATGAAATCAGCCGGCACCATGCGCCGCATATCGTGACCCTGCTTCGCATCGAGGACGACATCGAGGGCAGCAGCGGGCTCCAGGCGAACGTCGCCGCCGTCGAAAAACTGGCGGGGGAGGAATTCAACAGCCGCCCGCCGTCCCAAACCGAGGCGCCCGTCAATGCGCCGGTGACTCCGATGGTGGAGCGGCCCGAGTGAAATCGCTCCAGTAATACTCGACGCGCCGGCCGAGTTTGTTCACGACCGCGGACGCCGTTCCTTGGGTCTTTTCCGGCCCGGGAAGGGCGGGGTTCGCCGGCTCGGCGTCGGGCCGCACGGCGAGGTCCAGATCCAGGTCGATGATGCGCGCCAGGCCGAGCGCGACGTTGAACGGTCCGTCAATCCTCGCCTGGGCGCGCTCGATCTCGTGGGAGTGCTTGTTGATGGTGAGGACCACGGCGACCTTGTCGCCGGGGAAAAGCCCGCCGGCGACCCGGCGCAACGGCACGTCGTAGCTCACGCTGTGCGCGTCCTCATGCTGCAGCCGGGCGTGTTCGAGATCCACATACTCGGCCACCGCTTTCGGCGGATGTTTGCGCACGCGATTCTTGCGCTTGCTCCATTCCTCGGCCTCGCGGGGCGTGGCGGCCTGGCCATTGAGGCGGAGCAACTCCCATCGCCGGGACTCGCCCCGGGCCGGATCGTAGCGCTCGAGGCGCTCCAGCACCTCCCCGTCGCCATCCCATTCCCGGACCAGTTGCGTGAAGGCCCACCGCTGGCGTTCATTGACCCAGCGATCCGCGACCTCCTGCAACAGCGGCGGAACCTCGGCGCCGAGGACGGGGAGGGCGAGCAGCAGGCAGGTCAGGAAAAGACGCATGGTTATCTGATACGACGGGCGAAGGCCGGGGGTGGTTCCGGCAACCTCCCCTGAACGCGGAGTTTTTTCCGGGAACCG
>JAYVZM010000187.1:0-5027 GCA_043783345.1 Verrucomicrobiota bacterium | reverse complement strand
TTTGCCTCCGCGTGGGTCGCCGGCCTGCTGGACAAAACCCCCTGATCCCCCGGCCAGCATGAAGCCGCGGCGCACCCCTGCGCCGCGGCTTGGCACACGTTCTAACCTGCCAAGATCAGAAGCTGACGTTGACGCCGACCTTGTAACTCATGTCCTGGTCGTCGTTGCGGTCGATGCCGGCGGTGACCGCCCATTGGCGGGTCACCCAGTAATTGGCCTTCACGCCGTAGTTGACCGTGTCCTCGTCGGCATAACCGCCGGTTCGCGTGTAGCGCACATACGGCGTGACCGTCAGCGCCGGCGCAGCCTGGAACTCGACGCCCGCCGTCACCAGCCAGACGAAGGAATGGTCCTTCGTGCCGGCAAACTTCATCCAGTCGTAACCCAGGCCGGCCTCGACATAGGGTTTGCCCCAGCTTTTGGTCGTGACGAATTCCCGCAGCGCCGCCGTCACGGTCTGCTCGCGCGCGCGTTCGCCCGCGACGGGGCCGGATTGGGTCCAGTCGTAGTTGAAGGTCGCATCGAAGCCGGGGTTCAGCGGCTGGTTGTATTCAAAGCCGTAACTGGCGGCGTTGACCGGCGAACTGTCGAGATTGAGGTGGCTGTAGCTCAGCCCGGCGTAAGTCTGGCCGAGGAGGCCCAAGGAGGTGGCGGCGGCAACCGGTTGAGCCGGTTCGGTCATCGGACCCTCGGCCGCCGGGGCGGAAGCCGCGAGGCCGAGGGCCGCCGTGGCGACGAGAAGAAGTGATTGCAGTGTTGTTTTCTGGTTCATGGTGTTTTTAGGTTTGCTGTCACCGCCGCGCGGAACGCGGCGGTGACCTCTTCAGAAACACGCTGCGTGCCGCGAAGTTCCGCGCCGGAAAATCATCCCTGGAAAAAAATTTGTGAATGGAACCGCGTCCAAAGACCGTTGTCGCCCGGCGGTTTTTCCCGCCGCCACGCCGCTTGCCATCCGGAATGTTCTGGCTAGTCTGCGGTCCCATGAATGTTACCCGCCTCCACGCCACCCTCCTCCTCACCGCCATGCTTCTCTTTTCCAAAGCCGCCGCCGAACCGCTCAAGGTCGGTGATCCCGCCCCGGCGGTCACCGCCGTGACCGACGCCGGCGAAAAGATCGCCCTGGCCGACGTCTACAAGCAACAGCCCTACACGCTCGTCTACTTTTATCCGAAGGCCGACACCCCCGGCTGCACCAAGCAGGGCTGTTCGCTGCGCGACGGCTACGAGGCGCTCACCAAGAAGGGCGTCGCGGTCATCGGCGTAAGCCATGACGACGTAGCGGCGCAAAAGGCCTTCAAGGAGAAATATCACCTGCCCTTCACCCTCATTGCCGACATGGACAGCGCCGTGATCAACGCGTTCGGCGTGCCCGCCGCCATGCCCATGACCAGCATGGCCCACCGCTCGGCCTACCTGATTAAGGACGGCAAGATTGTCTATGCCGACTACAAGGGCACGACCGAGAAGCAGGCCGACATGATTCTGGCCGAGCTGAACAAGCCCGGCGCCTGATTCCATCTCCTCCGGTGTCCTCCGGCCGCGACCCATCGTCGCGGCCTTTTTCTTCCGCGTATAGGAGCCGGCAAGCCGCCTCCCTAGAAATCGTCATCATTCACCGGCGCCAGCACCGCGGCATGCGGGTCGCGGCGGGCCCGTTCGGTCCAGTCGCGAAACAGTGCCATCTGCCCGAGCCAGTCCGGCGGCAGCGGCGCAGCGACGAGATCGATGATGCGCCACTCGCCCGCTTCGTCCACGACGACATTGCGGTCATGCGTGTCAGCGACGAGCCAGGGCACGCCGTCCAGAAACGCCAGCCGCGGGTGATCGCGGTCGGCCCGCAGGAACCGCGAGGGAATCGGGATGAACCTCGCCGGATCAAGCCCCGACACATCCGTCTTCTCCGGCAGCAGCTGGCCGAAGGTCTGCTTGGCGACCAGGATGCCCTCGGGCGTGATGCCGACAATCTCGGTGGGGATGCCGAACTGGTGCGTGAGCTGCAGTTTTTGGAAAAGCATCCGGTAACTGCCGGGCACAGCGGTGGCGTTGAGCAGGTCGCTTTCGCCGCGTTGAAAGGCGAACGTCGCGCCGACCGCTCCGCCCTCGCGAAACAGGAAGAATTTGTAGACCGAGCGCTGCGCGTCGACAAAGGCCAGCGCCTCCACGCCGCCGCCGATGCGCCGCAATTGCGCGCTGTCCACCTCGAAAGGGTCCTCCACCTCGGAACTGAAACCGAAGGTCTCAAAGGCCACCACCGGCAGGTGCCGGCGAAACTGCCGGATGGCATCGCCCAGCGCGGCCCATTCCGCCCCGGTGCCCTCCAACAGGCTTACTTCGTCCTCTTGGACGAGGATGAGATCGCGGTCTTGATCTGCGCGGATACCGCATTGGGCCGCCGCTTGGCCCAGTTGATCGAGCGCCCGAAGTCGTTGCCGGTGACCGTCCAGAACAGCGGCCCATCCTTCCGCGCCGGGGAGCCGGGAGCCGGTGAGGTGGGTGGGATATCCGGTGAACGGGTCTTTTTGCTGCATGACTCAGCCATGCGCCCAAGGTCGCGATGCCCGCACCCGAACGCAAAAACTATTTGCCCGCAGGTTGTTCACAGTCGAAAGCCAAGGCGAGAAAGTAACCGGACCGAGCTTGCCGCGGAGCGTTTTCGCGGGAAACCTCTCGCTTGACACCCCCCGCCCTCCTCACTGACGTTGGCCCTCTTTTTCCCATAAATCCATGCAACCTACATTCCGCCCGCATCGCAAGAAACGCGCCCGCAAGATCGGTTTCCGCGCCCGCAAGGCCACCCGCGGTGGCCGCAAGGTCCTCGCCGCCCGCCGCCGCAAGGGCCGCAAGCGCCTCACGGTCGTCTGAGATGCGTTTCCGCGCCGGGCAACGCTTGCGGCGCAACGATGACTTCCGCGCCGTTCGTGAGCAGGGCCGCCGCGTTGACTGCGGGGCCTTCCTCCTGACCTGGCGGGTGCGCCCCGTCGAATCGCCGGCCGCCCCGGCCCGCGTGGGTGTGGTCGCCTCCCGCGCCTCGGTCGGCGATGCCGTCCACCGCAACCGCGCCAAGCGCCGCCTCCGTGAAATCTACCGCCGCCACCAGCCCCTCGTGCCTCCCGGCCTCGACCTTGTCCTCACCGCCCGCGGCGCCCTCCTCCGGCTCGAATTTGCCGACGTGGAACAGCGTTTTGTCCACGCGTGCGGGAAGCTCGCCCCCGCCCCTGCGAAAAATGTCTGACCCGGTCCATCCTGTCTCGGGGGTTTTCTCCCTGCCCGCCCGCGCGGCGCGTGGACTCATCTGGGTTTACCAGCGGGCCATGTCGCCCGCACTGATGGCGCTGAATCCAACTTGCGGCTGCCGTTTTGCCCCCACCTGCTCGCACTACGCCCGCGAGGCGCTGCAAACCCACGGTTTCCTTTTTGGCGTCTGGCTTACGACACGCCGGCTGGTCAAATGCGGGCCCTGGCACCCCGGCGGTGAAGATCCCGTTCCGCCCGCCAAATTTTCCTGCGTCCGCATCCGCTCCGGCCATACCGGCTGAAGGCTGACCGCGCGCCATCTCTCTTCATGGATAAAAAGAATACCATTATCGGCGCCCTTCTCGTCATCGGTGCGCTGGCCAGCTTCTACTTCAGCGCCAAACTCGCTCCGCCCCCGGCACCGCCACGCCGCCCCGTCGACGCCCCCGCCGCCGTCAGCCAGCCGGCCGCTTCGCCCGCGGCAACCCCCGTGCAAGCGGCCGCCACTCCCCCCGCGGCCACACCGACGACTGCCCGGCCCGCGGCGGACGTGCCCGCCGAGTATGTCACGCTCGACAACGAGTTCGTCGAAGTCCGGTTCACCAATCACGGCGGCGCCATCGACCAGGTCGCTCTCAGAAAATACGCCGCCGTCCAGGGTAGGCCGGAGCGCTACACCCTCAACGCCCTGCAGGCCGCGCCCGCGCTCAGCCTCACGGATTTTCCCGGGGCCGACCGCCACACCGCCTATTCGCTGGTCTCGCAGACCGCCACTGAGGTCGTCTACCGGGCGGTCACCGACGGATTGGAAATAACCCGCCGTTACTCGCTGGCCAAAACCGCCGGGCTGGACGACTACCAGATCCGCCACGAGACCACCTTCCGCAACCTGACGGACAAAGCGCTGCCGCTGCCCCGCGCCATTTTCAATCTGGGCACGGCCGCACCTCTGAACGTCAACGACCTCGGCGTCTACCTGACCTCCGGCCATTCCGATGGCGACAAGGCCATCTTCATCGCCCGCAGCGAACTCGAAGGCGGCGGCTTGCTGTCCATGGTCGGCCTGAAGGACGGCACGCCGCCGCCCTTCATCCAACAGCCAGCGACCGTTGCCTGGGCCTCGGTGAAAAACCAGTTCTTCACCATGCTTCTCACGCCCGACCAGCCGGGCACCGGTTTGCGCGTCGAGCGCGTGAAGCTTTTTCCGGACGCCCCGGCGGATGACCGCAAGGCCTACGGCATCACCGGCTACGCGCAGTTCGAACTCAAGCCGCTCGCCGCCGGCGCATCCTCGACTTTCGCCGCCAGCTTTTTCGCCGGTCCCAAGGAATACAAGCGCCTGTCCAACGGGGAAATTTTCAAGCATGGCGAGGCCAAGGTCATGCAGTTCGACTCCTATTTCTTTAATAAGATATTTTTCTCCGGCTTCGTCGCCCCGCTGCTGCTGACCATGATGACGTGGATCCACTCGGTGGTGCAGAACTGGGGCTGGGCCATCGTCATCACCACCCTGATCCTCAAGATCGTCTTTCTGCCCTTCACGCTCGCCGCCTCCCGCTCGGCCAAGCGCATGGCGAAACTCAACCCGCTCATGCAGGCCATGCGCGAGAAATACAAGGACAACCCCGCGAAGCTCCAGACCGAGACCCTCCGCATCTTCAAGGAGAACAAGGTCAATCCCGTCGGCGGCTGCATTCCCGTCCTGATCACGATCCCGTTTTTCGTCGGCATCTTCGCCATGTTGCAGAGCACCTCGGAGCTGCGGTTCGCGCCGTTCCTCTGGGCCCACGACC
>JAYVZM010000186.1:0-12325 GCA_043783345.1 Verrucomicrobiota bacterium | reverse complement strand
CCGCACCGCGGGCCAGCAGGCCGAGCAAGGTGCCGACGGGACAGAGCGTGTTGCAATAAATCCGCTCGCGCCACACCGCCAGTCCGACCAACAGCGCCAGGACGAAAAGCGCCGGCAGCAGGACGGCATGGTTCGGCCAGGGCGGTGCGACCCGGTAGAGCGACTCGAGCCCGAGCGCGTTGGCGGGCCCGACCAGCGCGTTGTTGAGCACAACCAGCAGCGGCCGGAACAGGCCCGAGAAGATTCGTCCGAAGTTGCTGTAGGGATCGGTATGCGTGTAGGCGATGGCCTCCGCTCCCCCGGCGATCGCGAGGATGACCGCCAGGAGCAGGCCGTAACGCAGCCAGGTGCTGCCGCGCTTGAAGGGCAGCAACCGGCGGCGGGGGCGCAGCCAGGCCGCGATCCGCGCGATGACGTCCTGCAGCAAACCGAGCGGGCAGACCGTGGAGCAGTAGACCCGGCCGAAGGCCAGCGTGACACCGACAATGGCAACGAAGGCAACCACGGCCGGCGTGATGACGCCGAGGGCGCGAAGCGCAGGGGTGAATTGCGCCGCGGCCAGCCAATGGCTCAGCCACGAGGGAACGAGCCCGCGAAAATCCACGAAGGCCGCGGTCAACCCGACGAGAAAAACCAGCGCGATGCCGACCCGCAGCGGCTTGAGGTGGCGGCGCCGCATTCGTCAGGCCAGGTTAAAACGGCGGATCTCGACCTGTTCCAGGTCCATCGTGCCGAGCTTCATTCCGTCGGCGATTATGATGTAAGCCACCCCGCTCGGCTCGCGGCCGAGCAATTTCGCGGCGGCCGCGTCCAGGGCGACGGCGTCGGTCGAGGCGAGCAGCGTGCGCATCTCAACGAGGTCGTCGACGGTCTTCCCGCGCGGACCATTGCGGACCATCGGGTGATAGGCGTCGAGGATGTTGAGCGTCGGCTTCCGCAGCAGCAGGATGTCGGCGATGGTTTGATGCAGATTGTTCTGGTGGAAAAAGCCGCGGTCCCAGACCACGCCCATGAGGTTCTTCATCGCGGCGGTCATGCCGGTGCCGCTGTGATGCTTGAGGACGGGCACATTGAGGAACACGTCGCTGTCGAGCACCAGCGAATGCACCAGCGCGGTCTTGAGGTTGACGCCGCCGGGGATCGCGACCTCCCGGTAGAGACTCTGGTCCTTGCCGTTGACGACGTGCGCTCCGGCGAACCGGGCCGCCTTTTCGATGCCGCTGTTCTCGTAGGTGCGCTGCCACTGGTCGCAGGGATTGTCGAAGACGCTGACGGATTTGGCGCCGGCCGCGAGGCACAACCGGGTGAGGTGGCCGACCAACTCCGGATGCGTGTTGGCTCCGCGCTCGGGCGGCGCGTCCCAGCCGATGTTCGGTTTGAGGCAGACGGTCTGCCCGGGTTTCACAAACGCGCCGATGCCACCCAGCGCCTCGAGCGCCTGGTCGAGCATGGCGGTGCGGCTGCCGTTGCGCACCGCGACGAGCACGGGGCGGGGAGCGCCGGACGGAGCGGGCGCCGGCCCGGGCGTTTCGGCGGCGGCGAGCCGGCGCCAGCCGGTGAGCGAAACGGCGGC
Organism: Verrucomicrobiota bacterium; assembly: GCA_043783345.1. GTDB lineage: Bacteria > Verrucomicrobiota > Verrucomicrobiia > Opitutales > Opitutaceae > Lacunisphaera. The sequence goes on along the minus strand of JAYVZM010000186.1, from coordinate 10,752 downwards.
CCCGAGAGCGAGGCCGGTTTTGATGAAGTCACGGCGGTTTTTCATGGGGGAAGAGACCCGGGCACACCCCGGATGCGGGTTGCCAATCTATGCCTCCGGCCGGGGATGGGCGCTGCATTTCTTGCCCAAAGCATGCCAACCCTTGCCCTGCACCCGAGCTTGCCGTTGGCCGAAGTATTATTCTTCTTGGACGGGATGAATGGCCCCGATTCCCCCGATGACCACCAGCCGATGCTCTGGCTGCGCGGCCATGCCATTTATGCGACCCATTTTCTCGTGCTCGTGTTTGGGGGGTCGCTGCTCGTCACCACGCTGCTGATGCTTTTCCGGGTGGAAGGGGTGTTCTTCCAGTGGCTGCAGTTCAACAGCCCGGCGGTGCTGCGCGGCCAGGTCTGGCGCCTCGTCAGCTACGGACTCGTCAATCCGCCCAGCCTGCAGTTCGTCATCGACATGCTCATGGTCGTGTGGTTCGGCCGCGAGGTGGAGCGAGCTTTCGGCCGACGCACCTTCCTGGCGCTCTATGCCGGCATCTATCTGATAACCCCGCTGCTCTTCACCCTGATCGGATTGTGGCTGCCGCTCAATCTCCTCGGCGAAACCGGGGCCTTTGCCCTCTTCGTCGCCTTTGCGACGCTGCAACCGGACGCGTTACTGTTGTTCAACATCCTGGCGAAGTGGGCGGCCTTGGTTCTGGTCGGCATCTTTTCCCTGATGGCGCTGGCCTATCACGATTGGACGGGCCTGCTCTCCCTCTGGGCGACGACCGGCTTCGCCTACGCCTTCGTCCGCTGGCAACGGGGGCATTTCTCGCTGCCCGATTTCCGTTTCTGGCGCCGCGGACCCAAACTCCGGGTGCTGCCGGATCTGCCCCCGACCGGCGCCTCGGAGAAAGCCACTTCCCGGGCTGAGATGGACCGCTTGCTGGACAAGATCGCGCGATCCGGCATGGCGAGCCTCACAGCCAAGGAACGGGCCAAGCTCGCCAAGACCCGCGAGGATATGTTGAAGGAATAATCCGGTCCCGGCTATTTCACGCCCCGGAATAAACCGCAGGCACGCGGTGAAAACTGGAGCCGCCGCGCCTCCAGCAAATACCCGGGCTAGGCGTCCGCGAACGGATTTGCCCGAAAGCTGCGTTCGCGGTATTCGAACCAGTCGAAGTCGGCCGGGCGGGCCGTCCCGGCGAGATCCTGGCACGCCATCCCGACGAACGCGCCCGTAAAGTTCGGGTTTCCCGGCGGGCTCGCCTCGTCGGACAGGATGCTGGCGTCGAATTGCTGCGGCAACCAGTTCCACGCCCCATCGCCGAGCCGGTAACCGAAGTGCAACCGCTCGCAATCCACCTCGACGCGCAACTGCACCGGCGACCCGGCGAGAATCGCGATGGGCGGAGTGAAGGCATCGGCCTGCATGTGATTCGGCAGACTGGACATCACGCGCAGGTGTTTCCCCGTGGTGTCGTCGTGCGAGAGGTAGAGATAATGGAACTTCGTGCCGCCGTAATAGCAGACGAGTCCGGCCATCTGCTGGAAATGCTCCGGCTCGAACTCAACCACCGTGGCGGCGCTGTAGCAATGCGCCTGCTGGCGTCGCGCGACGAGCGCCTGGCGGAAGAGGCTGCCGATGGTCTCGCGACCGAAGAGCCGCAGATGGCCGGACCGGGCGGTCAGGCTGAAAAGTTCGTCCGGCCACGGCGAGCGGAGCCACTGAAAATCGATCGGGAGCTGCGAGCCGTCAAAGTCCGTGCGCGCAGGCGCCGGCGGAAAAATATGCGGCGGAAGCTTCGGCGCGGGGACCTCCGACTGCGCGATCCCCTGCCCGTCCGTCGTGCGCAACCAGCCATCCGCCCCCCACACCATCGGTTGGATGGCGGTTTCGCGCCCGAGCGTGCAGCAGCCGCGGTTGGGGAGCGGTCGGCCGCAGAGATACACCATATAAGTCTCGCCCGCCTGGGTTTCGACCAGATCGGCGTGCCCGGCGCGTTGCAATTCAACGTCCGGGCGGTTCCGCGAACTTAGAATGTGAAGATCGGGATGAAGCTCGTAAGGTCCCGTCAGCGCGCGCGACCGCGCCATCGTGACCGCGTGGCCCCAGCCGGTGCCGCCCTCCGCAGTGATCAGATAATACCAGCCGCCACGCTGGTAGAGATGCGGCGCCTCGGTGAGGCCGAGCGGGGTGCCGGCGAAGATATTCACGCGCTGACCGATGAGCTTGCGCTCCCGCACCGAGTATTCCTGCAGGACGATGCCGGCAAAGCGATTGTTCCCGGGCCGGTGGTCCCAGAGTTGGTTGACCAGATATTTGCGTCCGTCGTCGTCATGAAACAGCGAGGGATCGAAACCGCTGCTGTTGAGGAAAACCGGATCGGACCACTCGCCGTCGATGCGCGGGCTCGTCACGAGGTAATTGTGGAAATCCCGCAGCGACGCCCCGCCCGAGGCCCCGCCGGTCGAGGTGCGGCCATAGCGCTTCACGTCGGTGTAGATGAGCCAAAAAAGGCCGTCGGCGTAGGTGAGACACGGCGCCCAGATCCCGCAGGAGTCCGGATCGCCGAGCAGGTTGAGCTGACTCGGGCGCGTGAGCGGGCGCGTCAGCAGCCGCCAGTGGGCGAGGTCGCGCGAATGGTGGATCTGCACGCCCGGAAACCACTCGAAGGTCGACGTGGCGATGTAGTAATCGTCGCCGACGCGAACGATGGACGGGTCGGGGTTGAAGCCCGGCAGGATGGGGTTCCGGATTCTCGGCGCTGGTTCAGGCATGGGGAATCTGCTAGGCCGCGTTCGGTCCGCTGGCAAGCGGTGGTGCGGGGCGGCGTTCCCGCACGAGCGTCCACAACACCACCGCGCCCACCAGGTCGAGCACCCCGAGCCCGATGAAGAATGGCGTGTAGCCGACCTTCACGACGAGGAGGCCGATCAGCAGGTTGAAGACGAGGATGCCGGCGTTGCCGCAGGTGCCGGCCATGCCGGCGACCGTGGCGACCTCGTTGCGCTTGAACAGATCGGAGGACATCGTGATCACCGTGACCGACAGCGTCTGGTGCGCGAAGCCGCCGACGCAAAGAAGCGCGACGGCCGCATACGGGCTCTCCACCAACCCGACGAACGCCATGCACGTCATCAGGCACGCGCCGACCGTGAAGGCACCGCGGCGGGCGTTGATCAGGCCGACCCCGCGCTTCTGCAGGAACGCGACGATCACGCCGCCCGCCATGCAGCCGAGGTCGGCGGCGAGAAACGGCAGCCAGGCAGTCAGCGCGATCTCCTTCAGGTTGAAATGGCGGACGGTGCTCAGGTAGAGCGGCAGCCAGAACGTCAGGGTGCTCCACGTCGGGTCGGCCAGGAACCGCGGCAGGGCGATGCCCCAAAAATTCCGCTGCGCGAGGATTTTCCAGGGGGAGGGTTTCGTGCCGTCGCCGCTCAGGTGTTTTTCCTGGCCGGCGGCGATGTAGTCCCGCTCCTCGTCGGACAATCCCTTGTGCTTCGCGGGCGACTGGTAGAGCCACAGCCAGAGGGCGGCCCAGACCAGGCCGATGCCGCCGGTGATGACGAAGGCCGCCTGCCAGTTGTAGCTCAGGATGGCCCAGACCACGAGCGGCGGCGCGAGCATCGACCCGACGGAGGCGCCGATGTTGAACAGCCCGCCGGCGAAGCCGCGCTCCCTGGCCGGAAACCACTCGGCGGTGGCTTTCATTCCCGCCGGGTTGGCGGAGCCCTCGGCGAGCCCGAGCAATCCCCGGAGCCAGGCGAATGCCTGCCAGCTGTGCGCCAGTCCGTGCGCCATGCTGATGAACGACCACGCGATGGCGAAGATGGCGAAGCCGAGTTTCAGTCCGAGCGTGTCGAGCACGTAGCCGCACAGCGGCTGCAGCATGATCGTCCCCTGAAAGGCGTTCAGAATCCACGAATACTGCTCCGGGCTGATGTGCAACTCCGGCAGGATCGTGGGCGCGGCGTTCGAGAGCGTGCTGCGGGTGAGGTAGTTGATGATCGAGCCCAGCATGAGCAGGCCCATCATCCACCACCGGAGGTTCTTGATTTTCGGCATGCGTGGAGAGGATGAGAGCCGGAACTATTTTGCGGCCGCCTGCTCGGCGGCAAGCTGGGTGCGATACGCCTTTTCCACAGTGGCGAGCAGGGCCTGCCAACCCTCGGGGTCGATGAAGGCCCGGACGCCCTCGCCGCGATCCTGTCGCGCGAATTTCTCCGCCATCCCGAACTGCCCGCCGTGCGGCGCGAAAAAGATGTCGCACGGCAGCGTCTTCAGCCGGGTGAACGTCGCTTCGTAGTCCGCCACAATCTCCGGATAGGCCGGATTGCGCCGGAGGCTCACCCCGGGGTTGACCGTGGTGCTGCTGAAAAACACCACGTGATAAACCCGCCCGTCCTCCGTGACGTCCATCGTCCAGGTCGTCGCGCCGCGGGTGTGGCCGGGCGTAAGATGCGCGGTGAGGGTGACGCCGCCCAGTGCAACCGTGCCGCCGTCCACCACGGTTTCGTCCGCCTTGACCGGTGCGTAGGCGAGCGTGTCCCTGGGCCACGGCAGAAAATCCTCCGCGCCACCCGACTCGAGCAAGCGCGCATCGCCCGCGCTCGCCACCACCCGCGCGCCCGTGAGTTTTTTCATCAGCGCGTGGCCGCCGGTGTGATCGATGTGCGCGTGGCTGCTGAGTAGGATTTTGACGTCGGTCAGTTTGAACCCGAGCTGCTCCACTCCGCGCCGGATGATCGGCACCGTGTCTTCGAAGCCGGTGTCGAGCAGGAGGTGGCCCGCCGGCGTGGTGATGAGGAACGAACTCACTCCGCTCGCGCCGACGTAATAGATGTTCCCCACCAGGCGCCGCGGCGGCACCGGCGCCTTCAGCGAATCGAAAAGTTTCTGCACCCAGGCCCGGCCGGGCGCAGCGGCCACCGCAGGCGCCGGGTCGGCCGCAAATGCGGTTCCGCCGGAGAGTATGCTGCAGATGAAAATGATCACGAAACGGGGAGAGGGCATGGGGGCTGCGGCAGGCGGACAAGCGAACATGGGCCGCCAAGCAGGTCAAACTTTCCTCTCCCGCCTGTTCCTCCCGGCGATAACTCCGTCCCTGCGCCCCGGCCTGAGGTCAAGGCCAGCACGCAGTTTTGCCACCGGGAATAAAAGCCGGCCGGAACCGGCCGTCATCGGGCCGCTGGTCTCATGTTAGGACAACCCGGCGCTTTCGCGGCCGCCAGGTTCGCCCAGCTTGCACCGGTCACCCCTTGCGGGTATGGTTTTCGCGACTTCTCCCTCAACCCCGAGTCATCTCTTCCCCGCTCCATGAGACTGCCCCTCTTCTCCCTCTTTTTGTTGTTGCTCATCGCCGTCCGGCCCATGCCGCCAAGCCCGCCCTCCAGCTGAATGAGCAGGGCTATTTCGAAACTCGCGTCGGCACGGTCTCCAAGGAGGTCGCCTACGGCAACAACCGCGCCGACTTCTCGTTCATCGCCGGCGGCGTCGTGCCCGGCGTGCTGATCCTCAAGCCGGACTTCCCCGAGAACAAGGAGGACTGGCCGTTCCTCTGGGGCGAAAACGAATACGTCGTCAACGGCGGCGCCAGCTACCTGTTCCTCGTCCATGCCGTGAACGATCTGCTCGCGGAAAAACGCTGAACCCGCGATCTTGCGGTCGGGCCCGCGGCGCTCCAGAATTCCGTCATGCCTTCCCTTCCGTTCCGCCTCCTTGCGCTTTGGCTTGCGTCCGCGTGGCTGACCGGCGCCGCGTTCGCCGGGCTGGTCTCCGGCGAAGTTCACGTCTGGGAAACCCAGGAAATCATTTTCCAGTCCGCCCGCGACCACGCGAATCCCTACGCCGAGGTCGATTGCTGGATCGAGCTCGAGGGGCCCGGCTTCGCCCACCGCATCCGGGGCTTCTGGGACGGCGGCCGGACGTTCCGCGTGCGCTTTGTTGCCACGGCACCCGGCGAATGGCGCTGGCAGTCCGGCTCGAACCAGCCCGGTGACGACGGCCTGAACCGCGGCCAGGGCAAATTGCGCGCCGTCGACTGGACGGAAGCCGAGAAGTCGGCCAACGCCAACCGGCGCGGCTTCGTTCGCGCCACGGCCAACGGCCATGCGCTGCGCTATGCCGACGGCACGCCGTTTTTCATGCTCGGCGACACCTGGCTCGCGGCCTCGACTGGGCGGCTGCCATGGAAGGGAATCAAGCCCGCGGCCGATTACGGCCCGGATTCCGGCATCAGCTTCGAGGAGGCGGTCAGTTACCGGAAGCGGCAGGGTTTCAATTCCATCAGCTTCATCGCGGCGTTTCCCAACTGGGACGCCGACGAGCACGGCGCGACCTTCGCGAACCAGGACGGCGTCTTCCTCCGCAACGCCTGGGAAAAATTCGGCTCCTGGGCGGCCAGCGCGCGCATCACCACCGCGGACGGTGCGACCACGACCGCGAAGGACATGGCCGACGAGGCGGGCAATCGCCCTTTCGAAATCTTCGCCGACCGCGACGGCCTCGCAAATTTCGATCGCCTCAACCCCGCGTATTTCCGCAGCCTCGACCGCAAGATGCGCCACCTCTCCGCCGAGGGCTTCGTGCCGCTGCTCGAGACCGTGCGTCGCGACCATGGCCCGTCGTGGAAGGCATATTTCGATTTCAATCCCTCCTACGCCCGCTATGTCCAATATCTCGTCGCCCGCTACGGCGCGTTCAACCTCATCTTCAGCGGCATCCACCTCGACTGGATCCCCAAGGACTACAGTCTCACCGGCGACGAGTTCAACGCCGCGCTCACTTATCACTGGAAAACCTACGGGCCGCTCCCGTTCGGCCAGCCCTGCACCGCGCTGATCGACAGCTCGACGTTCAAGGTCTTCGGCCATGGCGACCACGCCCCATGGCTCACCATGCACACCGTCGGCAACAAGCCGCGCAACCACGCCATCTACGCCTCGCTGGAGGAAATCTTCCGGCTCACGCCGGCCTACCCTGCCGCCAACCTCGAACCCTACTACACCGGCTGGAACCACTCGATCAACCGCCCCGGCGGCGAAACGCCCGAGGTCAATTCCGACCGCGACAACTATTTTTCCCGCGCGATGATGTATGGTTCCGTGCTCTCGGGCGGACTCGCCGGCCACGTGCACGGCACGGCCGCCTACGACGTCACCAGCACCGGCGAACCCGCCGGCTGGCGTCCGCCCATCTGGGAAGCGCTCCGCTACACCTCCGGCGGCCAGATGCAGCACCTCGGTCGCTTCGTGCTCTCCGAGGGCGACCGTTACCAGCAACTCGCGCCCGCTTCCACCGACCTGCAGCCGCGCGCCGTGCCCGGAGCGATCGCCGACGGGCTCGACGGCTGGTCGTTCATGCTGCGCTCCGCCGACCGCGGTTTCGCGCTGCTGTATTTTGAAAACAAGGCCGTGCTTCCGAAAATCAGCGGGCTCACCCCGTCCGCGCACTATCGCTGGACCTGGTTCAATCCGCGCGACGGCCGTTGGAGCGAGCCGCTCGAACTTTCCACGACCGCCGATGGTGTGCTCGCCACGCCAGCGTTTCCTGCCGGCGACCCGCAGGTCATCAACGACTGGGCGGCAAAGCTTGTGCGCGTGCCGTGAGCGATGCCTCGCGGGGTGAGGGCACCCCGCCTCCACCGGAAATCCTCGTCAGTTCGCGGCGACTTTCGCCGGCTTCGGGGTCGCCTCCGTGACCACCCGCACGACGTAATAAGTCGCGGCGGCGGCACCGGCATTCTTCAGGCCGTGCTCATCGTTGGAACCGAAGAAGAGGATCGCGCCCGGGCCGGCCGGCTGCGTGTGGCCGTTGATCGTGACGTCAACGGTGCCTTCCTTCACGAGGATCAGCTCCTCATCGGGATGGCGGTGCGGCGCATGCGGCGCCTCGCCCGGGTTGAGCGTGGTGACGTGGCACTCGAAGTTGGCGAGCGTGGCCGTGGGCAGATTCACGACCTCGCGGCGTTCGCCCGTCTTGGTCGCCTTCACCGGCAGCTCGGCCCAGTCGACGACGATCGAGCCGAGCTGGCCCTCGGGAGTAGGGGCCCCGATGGCGGGCGGCGTGCGCGTGGCGGCGGTGGCGAAGTTGAACACGAAATACGTCGCGGGCTTCTCGCCGTTGTTCTGCACGTTGTGCGGATTGTTGGAGCGGAAGAAGAACAGCGATCCCGGGCCGACGCGCTGCATCCGGCCGTTCGCATTCACATCGAGGGTGCCGTCGCGCAGGATGATCAGTTCCTCCTGGGGATGCGTATGCGGCGGGTGCGACATCTTCGAGGGATTCAACGTGCTGATGTGGCATTCGAACCGCTCCAGGGTCGCCGTGGGGTTGTCCGCGACATCGCGGCGTTCACCGACGCCGGTGGACTTGGCCGGCAAATCCTCGAACTTGACGACCATCGAGCCGATTTTGGGCGGCAGCGTGGCGGCGGGAGCATCCTGGGCTTGAAGCGACATGGCGACGATCAGGGGAAGGAGAAGGCTCAGACTGCGGCGGACGGATTTCATTGGTTGCGATAAAAAAACGAGAGGACGGGGCGGGAAGCGGGTCAGACCTTGATCTCGACGCGTTTCCCGGTCGCGGCCGCCCGATAGATGGCCTCCACGATCACCAGGTCGCGGCGGCCCATCTCGCCCGGCACGCGGGTCTGAAGGTTGTCGCGCACACAAAGCGCAAAATCGTCGATCTGCAGCGCCTGCTGGCTGGCCGGGGCCTTGACCGTCACCGGTCCGCGGCTGGTGGCGGCCCGCAGGCCGCGATACGAGTAGGCGGGCCCGACCTCGAACCAGCCGTCCTTCGCCTCGGCCCGGAAATTGTTCCGATTGCCGTTGTAGCTCGTGTAGCACTCGCTGCGCGCCCCGTTGGCAAATTCCATGTTCCATTCGAGGGTTTCCTCGACGTCGCGGAAAAATTCCGGCCGTTCCTTCGGCAATTCGCGGGCCGTGATCGCCACCGGCGCGGCTCCTGCCGCCATGCAGGATTCCTGGATGACGTAGACTCCGAGGTCCATCAACGGCCCGCCGCCCGCGAGCTTCTTTTCGGCGCGCCATTGCGGCGTTCCCATGATGAAGGCAAATCCGCCCGACATTTTCATGAACGGCCCAAATTCCTGCGTGCGCACCAGCCGCCGCAGTTCCTCGTGAAACGGATCGAAGTGCAGCCGGTAGCCGATGGAGAGTTTCACGCCGGCCTTCCGGCACGCCGCGATGATGGCGTCGCAGTCCGCCACGGAGTTCGCCATCGGTTTCTCGCAGATGACATGCTTGCCGGCCTGCGCCGCCGCGATCGCATGCTGCGCATGCAGCCCGTTCGGCGTGACGACATAGACGATGTCGATGTCGGGATTGTCCGCCAGCCGCGCCATCGTATCGTAGTGGTAAATGTTCTTCTCCGGAAATCCGTATTCCTGCGCCCATCTCCGGCCCTTTTCGGCCGAACGGGTCACCACACCCATCAGCCGGCAGTGCTTCGTCAATTTCAGCGCCGGTCCCAGTTGTCCCGTGCTGTAACTGCCGAGGCCGACGAGCGCGACGCCGAGCTTGCGGGTCGGTGGCTCCGCCGCCGCGCTCCGCCCGCGCAAGACGAGCCACGCGGTGGCGCCGAGGGACAAACGGCCCAGAAATTCCCGGCGGGAGACGGGCTGGCCGGCAGGGGCGTGGTGCGGCGGTTTCATTGGACTGTGTCCAACCTGCCCCGACCCGATTCAAAGGCAAGCGATCAGCCGGGCTCTTTCAGTCCAACGTTCGACCGTCGTCCGCCTCGCGGTGCCGCGGCATCGCCGCCAAGGTGTCCGCCGTGTCATTCCATCCCGGCGCGTCCCACCCCTCACCATGAAAAACACCCCGCTCGCTTGCCTCCTTGGACTCGCCCTCGCTGCTCCGGCGGCCTTTGCCGCCGATCCCGTCCCGCCGCCCGCCTACCCTCCGCTGGTCCTGCGGAACACCCAGCTGCGGACCCTGCCCCGCTCCGCCAACGGCCGCGATTACCTCCTGTATGTCGCGCTCCCACCCGACTACGCGACCGCGCCGGACCGGCACTACCCGGTGCTCTACATTTGCGACGGCTACTGGGACTTCACGCTGATCAACGGCTTTTATGGCAATCTGATCTACGACCGCGTCGCCCCGCACTTCATCATCGTCGGTTTCGGCTATGCGGGGGAGCATACCAATGCGGAATACGACGTGCTGCGCCGCCGCGACTACACCCCGACCGCGGATGCCGGCGATCCCCGGCGCGAGCGCAGCGGCCGGGCCGCCGAGTTCCTTGAGGTGATTCAAGGCGAGTTCATTCCTTTCATCGAAAAGGAATACCGCGCCGACCCGTCCTACCGCGTGCTCAGCGGCAATTCGCTCGGCGGCCTCTTCAGCCTCTACGCGCTGTATGCGAAGCCGGGTTTGTTCCAGGCCCACATCGCGGCGAGTCCCGCGGCGCCTCAGGCGCTGTTCGACCTCGAGGCGCAATTCGCCGCCAGCGGGCGAAAGCTGGACGCCCGCCTGTTCATGACCGGTGCGGCGGCCGAGTCGCCGGACTTTCTCGCCAACATCAAGCGCTTCAACGAACGCCTCGAACAGCGCCCCTACGCCGGGTTGGTCTACCAGTGGCGGCTGATCGACGGCGAGGGGCACACCGGCACCAAGGCGGAGAGCTACAACCGCGGCGTGCGCTTCGCCTTCGCCCCGCTCGCGCCGAAACGGTGATGCTCGCCGGGACCGTCCGCCGGGCCGCTCCCGCTTAGGGGCTCAAGGCTGGGCGACTGGTGCGGTG
>JAYVZM010000185.1:0-5050 GCA_043783345.1 Verrucomicrobiota bacterium | reverse complement strand
GGATTTGCGCGACAACGACCAGGTTGTGGTTCGAGCGGTCCACGGCCGCGGCCACGGTCAGCACGTCGGTGGCGGGAAGATCGGCGTCCACCTCGGCCAGGGCGCGGCGGACGGTCTCGATCAAGGCGGCGGGCTGAGGACTGCGGATGGCGAAGCGGATCCACGTCCACGGTTCATGGACAATCGGCCGGAAGACCTGATAGGGCGTGCGGCTGTTGCCAATCTCGGCGGCCGACTCCGTGTTGGGCACCACCCCGATGACTTCGCTCCAATTGGTTTCCTCGCCGTTGATGGAAGCGAGGCGCTGGCCGATGGCGCTCTGACCGGGCCAGAACTGGCGGGCGAGCGCCGCGTTGACGATGACGACCTTGGGATCGTCGGGCTTGATGTCGCGGGCGAAGCCGCGGCCTTCAAGCAGCGAGACACCGAGCACCTTGAAGAAATCCGCCGTGATCATCACGTGGCTGGCCCGCGGCAGGTTGGACTTGTCCGCGGAGGCCTGCTTCTCGGTGAAAATCTGCCGCTCGGTGCCATAGCCCCAGATCGGGATGCCGGTGGTGAGAGCCACGCTTTCCACGCCCGGAAGGGCGGCGAGGCGGGTTTCCACCTTGCGGAAAAACTCCAGGCGGCTGGCGGCCTCGGGGAAGCGCGCCTCGGGCATGGGCAGGGCGCCGGTGAGGAGCTTGCTCTGGTCCCAGCCGACTTCCTTGTGGATGAACCGGTCAAAGCCGCGCTGCATGACGCCCGCCCCACCGAGCAGCACGAGGGCGAGAGTCACTTCGCCGATGATGAGGGCTTGGCGCAGGCGGTGATGACCTCGGCCGGTGGTGGAGCCGCGCGCTTGGGATTTGAGCGCGGTGACGACGTCGGCGCGGGAGGACAGCCACGCGGGCACGATGCCGAAAATCACGCCGGTGAGGGTGGCGACGCCGAAGGTGATGAGCAGGATGCGTCCGTCGATGGGCAGGACCAGGCCACCGGGTTCGCCGGCGATGCGGATCGCGGAAGACAGCGCCCGGTTGATCCACAGGGCGAACACGAGGCCGAGCAGGCCGCCTCCTAGGGAAAGCAGGAGGCATTCGGTGAGCTGCTGGAAGATCAGGCGGGCCCGGGAGGCGCCGAGCGCCGCGCGGATGGCGAACTCGCGGACGGCGGTCGTGGCGCGGGCCAGCTGGAGATTGGCCAGGTTGGCGCAGGCAATGAGCAGCACGAAGCCCGACAAGCCGAGCAGCATGGTTAGGATTTGCCGGCCCTCGTTGTCCATCTGCGCCTCGTGCAGCGGGACCACGCGGTAGGTCAGGCCGTTGTAGTCCTGCGGGAAATCCTTCAGCTGGTTGGATGCCACGGGCCCCAGTTCGACCACCCCCTGCCGGGCGGTGGCCCCGGGCTTCAGCCGGCCGATCAACTGAAACCCGCGATAGGTGCGGCTCTTGAGCTGGTCCGGGGTGAAGTTTAACGGACGCCAGAAGGCGGCCGTGCCCCAGAGCATCCGCCAGTCAAAACTGGCGGGCATCACCCCGACGATGGTGACGGTCTCGCTGTTGATGCGCAGATTGCGACCAATGACGTCCGGGCTGCCCCCGAAGCGTTTCTGCCAGAAACCGTGGCTCAGGACGATGACGTGGTTGTTGCCCGGTTTCCCTTCCTCCGCCGTGAAGGCCCGCCCGAGGAAGGGCTGGACGCCAAAGGTGTCGAAGAACTCGGCCGAGGCCATCACGCTGGGCACCTGTTCGGGCGGTTTGCCCGGCTCGGCGAGCGCCGAGTCGGTGTAACGCAGGGTGGTCAGCGAGGCGAAGGTCGTGGATTTCTCGCGGATTTCCCGCGTCTCGACCTCGGAATAGCTGTAGCGCGGCCCTTGGCGGGTCTCGCCGAGGATCTGGTGGATATCGGCGCCGTGCGGGAACGGGGCGGTGCGGAACAACAGCGTGTCAACCAAGCTGAACATCGAGGTATTGACGCCGATGCCCAAGGCCAGGGTGAAGAGAGCGACCAGGGTGAAGCCCGGGGATTTGAGCAAGGAGCGGATGGCGTATTTCATGGGTGGGTCAACGACTGGCGCACGCCGGACATGGCGTGGCCACGGGAGAGAACACGCCTGAATCCGGTCGGTTGCATCCTTCTGCCGCAATCACTCGGCGCGCAGGGCAACGATGGGATCGACCTGGGTGGCGCGCCGGGCGGGGAACCAGGCGGCCAGCAAGGCGACCACAAAGATCACCACGCTCGTGCCGGCGAGGATCAGGTGATTCTGCGCGATGATCGGGCCGAGGCCCTGGCGGAGCGCGAGCCCGAGGGCGAACGAGCCGATCGCCCCGAGCACGAGGCCGATCAGGGTCAGCCACAGGCTTTGTTTCAGGACGATGCGCAGGACGTCGGCGCCGCTGGCCCCGAGGGCGAGGCGAATGCCGAATTCCGTCGTGCGCTGGCTGACATTGTTGGCGACGATGCCATAGAGGCCGACGCTGGCCAGCACGAGGCCGAGCAGGGCGAAGGCGAGCAGGACGCCATTGATGACGATCAGATTGTGGAGGAATTGCTCGCGCATGTCGTCCAGCGTCCAGACGAAGCGCGCCGCCACGTCGGGCGAGACGTCGGCCACGGCCCGGCGCAGGTCGTTGCCAAAGCGCACGGGATTGGGGCCGCGCACGGCAATCTGAAACCACGTCCACGGCTGGTGCTTCAGCGAGGTATAGAACTGGAAGTGAGTGTTGGGTTCGGCGAATTTGATGGCGTCTTCCGCATCGGCGACCACGCCGATGATTTCGCGCTGGGTGACCTTGCCATCGCCACCCCGGGTGCCGAGGCGTTTGCCGACTGCGCTCTCGTTGGGCCAGAAGTTTTTCGCCAGCGACCGGTTCACCACCACCTGCTCGGGGGAAGCCGGAGAAATGTTTTCCGGGAACGTCTGTCCTTCGAGCACCCGGATGCCGAGGGTCTTGAAGTATCCCGGAGTCACCAGATAGGAGAGCCCCTTGGGTAGATCCTTGCTGGTCGAGTCCTGCCCATCGGTGAAGATCCCCTCCTCGCTGCTGCCTCCGCCGGTGGGCAGGCGGGAGGCGAGGGTGCAGGCCTCGACGCCGGGAATTCTCTCCAGCCGGGTGAGAATCGCATCATAGAAGGTGCGGCGTTGCTCCACCGTGTAAGCGGACTCGTCGATCTGCACGTTGGCGGTGAGGATCGACTCGCTGTCCCAGTCGGGGCGGGAGTTGATGGTTTGGTTGAGGCCATGGATCATCATGCCCGCGACCGAGAGCAGCGTGAGGGAGAGCGCGACCTGGCTGATGACCAGAAGGCTGCGAATCCAGCCCTGGCTCCTGCCGCCCGTGGAACCGCGGGTTTGCTGCTTGAGCGCCTCGTTGACGTCGGTGCGCGAAGCCAGCCAGGCCGGAACCAGGCCGAAACCCAGACCGGCGAGAATGGAAATGCCCGCCGTGAAGCCGAGCACGCGACCGTCGATCGGCAGTTGCAGAGTGGAATTCAAACCGAGCTTGATATTCCGACCGATCAGATCGTTGCACCACCGCGCGATCAACAGGCCGAGGAGCCCGCCGACAGCCGACACGACCAAGGCTTCGACCAGCTGTTGCCGGATCAGTGTCCAGCGGCTGGCGCCGAGAGCGGAGCGGATGGCCAGATCGCGCAGCCGGGCGGCGGCGCGCGCCATCTGGAGGTTGGCCAGGTTGGCACAGGCGAGCGCCAGGATCGCGGCGGCCAGGCCGAGTTGGAGGGTGATGATCGCCACGTTCGCGTTGCCGCCAACCCGTCCGGCCAGCTGCATGCGCAGGTGGTAGTTCGTCGGATAAAAGGTGGCATGATCCTTCGCCCAGCGATCCGTCAGCGGGGCAAGGGCGGCGAGGGCTTGGACAAAGGGAACGCCGGGGACGAGGCGGGCGATCACGCCGAATTCGCGGCGGTCACGTCCGTCCTGTTGCTCCTTCGAATACACCAGCGGGCGAAAATACTGGCCTTCGCCAAACATGAAAGTGGCCGAATAGGCCTTTGGCAAAATCCCGATGATCGTGAAGATCCGGCCATTGATGCGCATGGTCTGGCCCAGCGCGTCGGGCTTCCCGCCGTAGTGTTTGCGCCAGAACTCCTCGGTGATCAGCACGACCGTGTCGCGACCGGCGACGCATTCGTCCGTCGTAAAGGTCCGGCCGAGCAAGGGCGGGGTTTCCAGAACCTTGAAGAGGTCCGCATGGGCGGCGGTGCCCTGCACCTGTTCCGGGAGCTGATCCGGCAACGTCACCGTTTCCATCGTGCCGGACCGGGGAGCAATGAGCGTGAAGGCGCTGGTCGGGTGCGCGCGCAATTCATCCATCTCCGGCGGGGAGAAGCCCATGAATTCCGCCTGCGGCGTCTGGCCGTTGAGCGTGACGATTGTCTCCGGCCGCGGGAAGGGCGCGGAGGCAAACATCAAGGTGTTCATCAGGGAATACATCGACGAGTTCACGCCGATGCCCAGGGCCAGGGTCAGAAGCGCGATGGCGGTGAAGCCGGGTGACTTGACCAATGAGCGGATGGCGTAACGCAGCGAGTTCATGGAGGAAGGGAGGCTTTATTCCGACCGCAGCGCGGTGAGAGGATTGATGCGGGCCGCACGCAGAGCGGGCAGCCAGCAGGCGAGTGACGCCACCGCGACAAGGAAGGCGGCGACTCCCGCGAAGATAAGCGGGTCGGTGGCGCTCACCTCGTAGAGCTGCGCGGCGAGGAGCCGGGTGAGGGCGAAGGAGGCCAGCAGGCCGAGGCCCAGTCCGAGGAGGGTGAGACGCAGGCCCTCGCCCAACACCAGGCTGACGATGGCGCGCGGGGTGGCGCCGAGTGCCATGCGAACGCCGATCTCGCTGGTGCGTTGGGCGACAGAGTAGGCGATGACGCCGTAGATGCCGAGCCCCGCGAGCACGAGGGCGAGGAGGGCGAAGGCTCCGACCAGTCCCATGACGAGACGGCGGTCGGAGATGGAATCGGCAATCAGGCTGATGAAGGGCTGCACCTGGTCGACCGGAATGCCCGGATCGAGCGCATGGACGGCCGCACGGATTTCGTCCCG
>JAYVZM010000184.1:0-5054 GCA_043783345.1 Verrucomicrobiota bacterium | reverse complement strand
ACGGAGAAGATTATTCTCTGTGCCTTTGTGCCTCCGTGGTTTATCCAGTAACAAATCCTCCCCGTTGTGATTTGGGTTTATCGGTTTCTTTTTCTTCCGCTCTTGCTTGTCGCCGCGCCCTATTACCTGTGGCGGATGCGGCGGCGCGGGGGTTACGCGGAGAATTTCGGCCAGCGTTTCGGCGGCACCGCGCCGCTGCCGCCGCGCCGGGCCGGCGTCCATCGGCTGTGGCTCCAAGCGGTCAGCGTGGGGGAGGTGCTCGCGATCGCGCCCCTCCTTGAGGCGTTCCAGGCCGAGGGCCGCACCGAGGTCTATCTGACCACCACGACCAGCACCGGTTACAAGCTGGCGAAGGAGAAATACGCCGCGCTCACCATCGGCATCGGCTACTTTCCGCTCGATTTCTGGGCCTTCAGCGCGCGGGCCTGGCGCCGGGTCAGCCCCGATCTCTGCATCCTGATGGAAGGAGAACGCTGGCCCGAGCACGTGCACCAGGCCCGGGCCCGCCGCGTGCCGGTCATCAGCGTCAACGCGCGACTGTCCGACCGCAGTTTTCGGCGCTCGCTGCAATTCCGCGCGCTGCTCCGTCCGCTGGCGCTCGGCATCACCCGGGTGCTCTGCGCGTCGAAGCGCGACGCGCAGCGGTTCAAGGCCCTCGGTTTTGAGCCGGAGCGGCTGCAGACCACCGGCAATCTCAAGCTCGACGTGCAGATTCCGCTGCTGACGGACGTGGAGCAAGCCCGGCTGCGAAACGAACTTGGGCTGGGCGCGGGTCTCGTGCTGCTGGGCTCGTCCACCTGGGCGGGGGAGGAGGTGGCGCTGCTCACCGCGCTCAAGGCGGCCCGCGAACGCGGCTTGAAAGTGTCGCTGCTGCTCGTGCCGCGCCATGCCGAGCGGCGCGAGGAGTTGCGGGCTTTGCTGCAGAAATCCGGGCTGTCCTTTCATTTTCGCTCGGCCGGCGCGGCCGCGGGCGAGATCGATGTCGCCGTGGGCGACACGACGGGCGAGCTGCGCAAATTCACGCAGCTGGCGGACCTCGTGTTCACGGGCAAGAGCCTGGCCCCGCACGAGGGTGGCCAGACCCCGGTCGAGGCGGCGGTGCTGGGCAAGCCCGTGCTGCACGGGCCGCGCATGACGAATTTCCGCGAGATCATCCGCACGCTCACCGAGGCCGGCGCGGCCCGGAAGGTGGAGACGCACAGCGAGCTGATCGGCGAGGCGGTGGAGCTGCTGGCCGACACGGCGCAGCGCGGGAAACTGGCGCTGGCGGCCAAGACCTGGCACGAGGAAAATCGCGGCGCGACGGAGCGCACCCTGGCGGTCATCCGCACCCAGCTCGCCGCGCTCAACTTGTAGTCCGGCTTGGCCGCGCCGCCGGCCACCGGTGTCAGATAATAAATGACACCTCGCTCGGGGCCGGACACCGGTCGAGGATGGTGGCCGCGATGTCGCGGGCGGCGGCGGGGCGGGCGAGGCGGCTCAGGTTTGCGCGCCAATGCTGCCAGAGCCGGGCGTCGTGCGCGAAAACCCGCTGCAACGTGGAGACGATTTCCGCCGGGGTTTCGGCCAGTGCGCCCGCATCGTGGCGGCGGATGAGCTCGCAGTTGCCCTCCTCCTGCCCGGGCACGACCTGACTGACGAGCAGCGGACAGAGCGCGTTGATCGACTCCTGGGTGGTTGCCCCGCCGGCTTTGCTGATGACGACATGGTGCGTCATCAAGAGCTCGGGGATGCGGTCGGTCCAGCCGAGGACCTCGGCTTGGGCGGGAGCGCCTTGGATCAGGGCGGCGAGTTCCTGGCGGAGCCCGGCATCGCGCCCGGCCGTGAACGTGATGTGCCAGTGCCGGTTCATGACGAGGGCGCGGGCGATGTCGAGGGCGTGGCGGCGGCCCGAGTTGATCATGAAAAGAACCTTGCGCACGGGTTCCTCGGCCGGATTGGGCGGCTGCCAATGCGCCGGCCGATCGGCGAAGGCGAGGGCGACCGGAAACCCACTCACCTGAACGCGCGCGGGCGGCACGCCGTGACGGAGCAGATGGGCGGCGGAGTCGGGGTCGGTGACGAACCAACCGGCGGACGGGGTGCGATACCAAAGCGAGTTGATGGTGAGCGCGTCGGTGATGACCGTGAAATGCGGGCAGAACACATGGCCCTCACTCCGCAGCTGATTGAGCAACCAGGCGTAGACGGGATAGGTGGAACAGATGGCAAACGGTTGTTTTTCCGCGATGATCCGGCCCAGCAGCCGGCGGTGGCTGGCCAGGGTGCGAAACAGCTGCGGCGCGCGCGGGGACTCATCGAACCAGCGATAGAGCCGGCTCCAGATTTTCGGGGCGGCGTTGATCAGCTTGAGATAGCCGCGGCGGGAAAGCTCGTTCAGTCGCGGCGCCCGGACCGCGAACAGATCGATCAACTCGGCGTCGATGCCGGGTTGCTCGTTGAAAGCGCCCTGCAAAGCGCGGGCGGCGCTGTTGTGTCCCTCGCCATAGCCGGCGGTGAGAATCAGGATCTTGGCCATGGGTTCAGGCGAGAACGGGCATCTGCCGCGGCTCGTCGATTTCCTCGGCCGAGGCGGTGGTGGCTGCCGGCTGGGGAAACTGCACGAGAAACTGTTTGAAAGTGATGAGTTCGAGGCGGCCGTCGTGATGCTCGAGGATGGCGGTCATCGACTCCACCCAGTCGCCGGAGTTGAGGTAGTGGATTTCGCCGATCATCTTGTCCGCGGGCGTGTGGATGTGGCCGCAAATGACACCGGTGCAGCCGCGTTCGCGGGCGAGTGCGGTGACCTGATCCTCGAACTTGCCGACAAAGCTGACGGCCTGCTTGACGCGGGCTTTGATCGCCTGGCTGAGGGAGAAGTATTCCTTGCCGCGGAGGGCGCGGAACCAGTTGTAGCAGCGGTTGAGCCGGAGGAGGAGCGCGTAGCCGGCGTCGCCGAGATGGGCGAGGAAGACCATGTGTTTCACGACGCCGTCGAACACGTCGCCATGGAGCACGAGGTAACGGCCGCGCGGGGTCTCGAGGATGCATTCCTCGACGAGGCGGAGGCGCTCGAACTGCATCGGGAGCAGCCGGCCGAGGAAATCGTCGTGGTTGCCGCGCAGGTAAACGACCTCGGTGTCGCGTTTCTGGATCATGGTGAGCACGCGGCGGACAAAACGCGTGTGGGCCTTGGTCCACGCGCCGCCGCGGCGCAGGCGCCAGCCGTCGATGATGTCGCCGTTGAGAATGAGGCGCGCGCAGCGGAGGTGCTTGAGGAAGTGGGTGACTTCCTCGACCTTGCTGTGCGGGGTGCCGAGGTGGAGGTCGGACACGATGACGGTGCGGACGTCGAGGGTGGATTTGCTCATGGGCGGGAGGGGGCGGGGAATTTTTGATTTATGATTTTTGATTTATGATCGGCCGGGGCGGCGAGGTGTTCGGCGGCGGCCTCGGCGAGGTCGGCGGCAAAGCGGTCGATGATGGCGCCCCAGGAATTGCTACTGACCGCGGCGGGGGCGGCGGCAGCGAGGCGGGCGCGCAGCGCCGGCCCGGTCGCCAGTTGGACGGCGTGGGTGACGAAGGCCGCCTCGCCGCCCACGGGGGCAAGGAGGCCGTTTTCGCCATGGCGGATGAACTCATGCGCCGCGGCATAGTCGAAGGCGCTGACGGCCAGGCCGCTGCCGAGGGCCTCGGTGATGACGTTGCCAAAGGTCTCGGTGGTGCTGGCGTGCAGATAGAGGTCGCCCGCGGCGTAGTGGCGGGCGAGGTTGATGCCGGTGTAGAAGCCGGTGAACACGACGTCCGGTCGCTGGCGCTGGTAGGCGGAGAGCATGGGGCCGTCGCCGACCAGCACGAGGTGCGCGCGGGGTTCGCGGGCCTTGATGGCGTCGAAGGCGCGGAAGAGGAGGGGGTAGTTTTTTTCCGCGGCCATCCGGCCGACGTGAAGGACGACGGGGTCGCCGGGGGCGGCGCCCCAGGAGGCGCGGAGGGCCTCGTCGCGGCGGGCCGGGTTGAAGAGCGCCGTGTCGACGCCGCGGGAGAGCAGGCGGAGATTCGTGTAACCTTCGGCTTCCAGCCGGGCGAGCAGGACGCGGGTGGGGACGAAGGTGCGGAGGGTGCGATTGTGCACGTGGCGCAGCCACGCGGCGACGACGGACTTCAGCCAGCCCATGCGATAGTCGCGGGCGTATTGGTCGAAGTTGGTGTGGAAGCTCGAGGTGACGGCGATGCCGAGGGCCCGCGCGGTCGTGATGGCCGAGGCGCCCAGCGGGCCCTCGGTGGCGACGTGCACCAGGTCGGGTCGGTTCAGCGACCAAATCTGGCGCAGCCGGCGGCCGGCGGGCAGGCCCAGCCGGAGTTGCGGGTAGCCGGGGATGGGCACGCCGGGCAGCCGCACCTGCCGGCAGGCGACACGTTGGGTGACACTGAATCGTGCGGACTCGTGCCGCTGGCGCGGACGGATGATGGTGATTCGATGGCCGCGTTCGGCGAGGCCGTCCACGAGGCGACCCAGCGTCATGGCGACGCCGTTGATTTCGGGAGAGTAAGTTTCGGTGACCAGGACAAGGTTCAATCGGGTTGGCCCGGGCGGCGGTGATTGACCAACCGCCGAGCGCACCGTGAGCATAGAGGAATCGTGTAAACAACCCGTGTCGGTGGGGTGACGATCGGGTGAATTCGCCCAGGGGTAATGCGGCTGTAAAAATACTAAATAGTAGTTGCAGGGGCTCTCCGAAACTTTCTAACGTCTTGCTTTTAGATTGATGCAAACCCACGGGCCCAAGCGCATCTACACTCCTCAATCACTCGAATTCTGGTTCAGCCGTCTGGAGGCTGACTGGGAGGGGCAGTTCGACGCGACCCATGTCGAGCGCGGCCATGCGATGTATCGCGACGGGGAGATCCGCGAATTGGAGCTGGGAGCCAAGGATGCCATCATCCACCGCAAGGTCGAGAAGCGGGAGGAATACGCTGTCATTGAATGGGATGGCGACCAGATCAAGGTGCGATCCTCGTCTACTGATCTGATGCTGGCCAACGCCATTGCCGTGGCCGGCCTGCATGAGATTGAG
>JAYVZM010000183.1:0-5059 GCA_043783345.1 Verrucomicrobiota bacterium | reverse complement strand
GCGCTCCTGCTCGGGAATGCCGAGGCGCTCGAAGGTCTGCTTGATGTCGTCGGGGACCTCGTCCCAAGTGCGCTTGGGCTTCTGGCCCTGTGAAAGGTAATAGCGGATCTTGTTGAAATCGATGTTCTCGAGATCCTTGGTGGCCCAGTGGGTGGGCATGGGTTTCTCGAGAAAGGTCTTCAGGGCTTTGAGCCGGAAATCGAGGATCCACGGCGCCTCCTTCTTGACCGTGCTGATGTAGCGGACCGTGTCCTCGTTGAGGCCGGTGCCGGCATCGAAGGCATAGTCGACCTTGTATTGAAAGTCGCCCTTGGTCTGATCAATGCCCGCGACGGGATTGTTCTCCAGCGCAACGGCGGTTTCGATTTCAGTCGGTGGTTTCACGGGAAAGTTGAGGGCCGGGAGTTGAGAGACCAGATCAGGCGGTGGCGGCGGCAAATTCCTGCTTCACCCAGTCGTAGCCCTTGGCCTCGAGTTCGAGGGCGAGGGACTTGTCGCCGCTCTTCACGATGCGACCGTCATACATGACGTGCACGAAGTCGGGCACGATGTAGTCGAGCAGGCGCTGGTAGTGGGTGATGAGCATGATGCCGGGGGCGGACGGGCTGTTGCGCTGGGCGTTGACGCCGTCGGCGACGATGCGCAGCGCATCGATGTCGAGGCCGGAGTCCGTTTCGTCCATCAGGGCGATCTTGGGTTCGAGCATCGCCATCTGGAGGATCTCGCAGCGTTTCTTTTCGCCGCCGGAAAAACCGTCGTTGACCGCGCGGGAGGTGAACTTCCGGTCGATCTTCAGCAGGTCCATCTTGCTGTAGAGTTTCTTGTAGTAACCGGTGGCGTCGAGCTCCTCGCCCTCGGCCATGCGGGCCTGCACGGCGGCGCGCAGGAAGTTGGCGATGGAGACGCCGGGGATCTCGCTCGGATATTGGAAGGCGAGGAAGAGGCCGCTACGGGCGCGCTCGTCGGGCTCCATGGCGAGCACCGACCTGCCATCGAGCAGGACGTCGCCGCCCGTGACCGTGTAGTCCGGGTGGCCGGCGATGGCCTTGGCGAGCGTGCTCTTGCCGGTGCCGTTCGGCCCCATGATGGCGTGCACTTCGCCCTGCTTGATCGCCAGGTTCAGGCCCTTGACGATGGGCTTGTCGCCGATGCTGATGTGAAGGTCTTTGATTTCGAGTTGGCTCATGAGGGAAAGTGGAGGGAAGAGGGCTGAGAAGGGGGGAAAGGTGGATCAGTTGGCGTCGTGGCGGACGAGGGCCTGGCCGCGGCCTTCGGCCAAGGCGGCGCCCGCCGAGCCGCGGAACGTCAGCTCGATGCTGTTGGCGTCAAAGCCCGGCGGGAGCAATTCGTGGAGGCGCGTCATGAGCTCGGCCGGCAGGTCCACATCGTGGATCTGGCCGGTGGCCTCGTCATGAAAGTGGGCGTGGTGGTGGAGATTCGGGCAATAGCGGGTGGCGCCGCGCTCGAGGTTCACCTGCCGGATGAGTCGGCAGGAAACGAGGGTGTCCAGACAGTTGTAGACCGTCGCCAGCGAGATGGTCGGCATCTCCGACTTCACGCGGGCAAAAATCTCATCGGCGGTCGGATGGTCGCGCTTTTCCAGGATGATCTTGAACACTACCTCACGTTGCGGGGTGGGACGGAGTCCGCTGTCGGTAAGCCGTTTGGCGAGGGCGGCACAATTTTCGGCGGTAGAGTTCATGAGATGAGTGCTCCAAACGAATTGGAATAAGACCGGATTGCAACAAGGATTTAGAATTATTCTAAACAAGCCGGGTCATACGTTGAATGCATTACGGTCGAAGGAGTTGTCAGGGCTTCCAGCACCAGTGCCAAGGTTCGTAGGCGATGCCCTGTCGGTTATTCCGCGGGTAGGAGAGGTGAAACCCGAACCTTCTGGCGTGCCGCTGCAACCAGCGAAATTCCCGCGTGCGCACGAAAGGGGCTTCCAATTTCAAGTGTCCCGGCGCGCCGAGATCGAGCGCCCGACCGGTGTGGTGCTCGCTGCATCCCGGCACCGCGCTCACGCGAAGGATTTCCTCCATGTGCTGGCCGCGTGCGAACTTGCGGCGGATGATGGCAGTTTGACGCGCCACACTGCGAAACGCCGACAACGGCAGCAAGGTCGCGCCGTCCGCCGCCGCGGCCGCCTGCATTTTCCGCCAGGCCTTCGCGGCGGACCGGGTCAGGCGGAGGATGCGACCATCATCTTCCGCGCGACCGATGAAAACCAGGCGTCGGGCCTCGGGCTGGATGCGCCGCTCCGCCCGTCGGGCGTATTCGGCCGGGATGCCGAGCCGGGCCCAGAGTTTGCGGCGGACGTTACTGGTCATAGCTGTGGAAATACGGATGGAAGGGCTCCGCGGCGGAGGGTGCGCCAAACCACGACGTCAGCCGGGCGGGCCAGGGCGGGCCGAGCGGCAGCAAAGTGAAACTCCCCTTGATGGCGAGCCCGTCCTCGGCTTTGATGAAAACATCGGGGCCGACGAACTTGGTGCCGCGCCCCGAAATGATGGCGTTGTGGCTGAAGATCGTCCCCTCGGCCACGCGTTCGACGGCCACGTCCATCGCTTCACCCCCGAGGGCGATTCCAACTCCGGCCGGGCTGGTGAGGAGCGCAACGTCCACCGCCCGCCGATTGCCCTGGAAATTGAGGTCGGCGCGGTTGAGGTGGTGGCGGCCGAACTCATTCAGCACATCCTTGCCGGGATAACCGGCGTAAGGTCCCGCCCCGAACCACTGGAACTCCGACGCAGCGGCCGGCACGACCAGCGAGACACCCGCCTCGAGCAACAATCCGCGGCCGTTGACCGGTGTGTAATGGTAGCTGATCTCAATGATGCCGTTCGATTTCACCAGCAGGTTCACTTCACCCTCCAACGCCTGCTCGGGCGCATCCGGCCGAGCGTAGCGACCGTGCACCCGCAGGGCGATGCCGTCCGCGGTGCGAGCCGCGGAGATTTCGAGGCTGGTCGCCTCGCGCAGGAACGCGCCGGTCCAGGTCTGTTCCCGCTTCGACCGCAGCAACTCGCCCTCGGTGAACCGCCGGCCGATGTGCGGAAATGGTCCCGTGGCGAGAATCTCGCCCGCCGTATCGCGCACGGTGATCTCGCCGGTGGCGCGGACCAGTGTGAGGTTGAATGCGGGGTGGGTGACCTTGAGCGTGGCATCGGTTTCGTCGAGCGTCACCGAGCCTGTGGGCAATCCGCCGGTGAATGCAGCCAGCGGTCTGGCGGCGGGGGAGGGCCTGAGCCGGAAACTCCGCTCGTGCATTGAAGTGCCGTGCTCATCGAGGCAACGCACTTCCAGCCAGTTGAAATCGCCGGCGGCATCCGCAGGCCAGTCCACCTTGAGCGCGACTGTCTCGGTGGCGTGCGCCGTCGCGCGCAGCGGGAGTGAGCCCGTCTGCCCGGCCACGCCATTGCGCACGACGGCCCACGCCAGCGTCAGGCCGTCGAGAGAGCGAAAATCAAAACGGTTTTCGACCTGCAGCGCGAGCCGGTTGGCACCGGGTTGCACGCGCAGGTCGGCGTCGGCGATCTGCACGGGCGAATAGACCTTCCGCACCTGCCAGTAGTCGACCTGGGGCGTGCGATCGGAATAAACAATGCCGTCCATTCCGAGATTGCCGGCGGTGTCGTAGTAATGGGTGGCATCGGGCCAGACGGCAAGGCCGAGGTCGTGGGTGGTCTCAGGAGTTTGCGTCGCGTCCGCTGCGCGCAGGATGCCCTGGTCCTGAAACATCCAGATGGCGCCGCCGGCGAGCCGCGGGCTGGCCTGCATCACGGCCCATTGGGCCTGCACCTGATCGGTCGCCAGGCCGAGCGCGTGGGCATATTCGGTGAAGACGACCGGCCGGGTGAGCTTGGTGGCGTAGTCGCGGACCGTGGCCAGGCTCGGGTAGTGCGGCGCGTAGACATCGATGTCGCCCGGCAGCTCGGAATAATTTTTGGCGAAATACGAGCCGATCTGCGGGAAGCACACGGGGCGGGTCGGATCGAGTTCCTTGACGCGCCGCGCGGTGGCGAGGGTGAGGGGTGTGTTCGGGTTTTCGTTGCCCACGCTCCAGATGATGACGCTCGGGCGGTTGTGGTCGCGCCGGACCGTGGCGCGGGCGCGGGTGAGCAGGCTGTCCTGATAGGCCGGATCGGCGAGGTGTTCCTCGCCGAAGCCGAACGGCACCTCGTCCATCACATAGAAGCCGAGTTCGTCGCACAGCTCGAGGAAACGAGGGTGGGGCGGGTAGTGCGAGGTGCGGATGAAATTGATGTTGGCCGCGCGCATCAATTCGAGGTCGCGGCGCATCAATTCTTCCGGGGCGACGCGGCCCTGCTCCGGCCAGAGGTCATGGTGGTCGATGCCGCGGAGCTTGATCGGTTTGCCGTTCAGCTGGAGCACGCCGCCCACGATGGTGATTTCGCGCAGGCCGATTTTCTCCACGAGGTGCTGACCCGAAGACAGCGTCAGCTCCAAGGTGTAGAGGGCGGGTGTTTCGGCGGTCCACAGTTGCGGGTGGACGACCGGGAACGCGGCGGCGGCGGCGAGGCTTTCGTTTTGGGCGAAGAGCATTTCAGCGACCAGTTTGCCGTCGGGGGCGAGCAGTCGGCCGCTGACGGGGGCCGGCGCGCTGAGCAGGGTGGTGACGTTCACCAAGGCCGAGCCGTCGGGGTTGAGTCCGGTCCGCACCGTCCAGTCCTGGAAATGCGCGGGAGGCACGGTGAACAACGTCACGTCGCGGTAGATGCCGGAGAGAGCCCAGCAGTCATTGACATCGAATTCCCACCCGTGGCGGCGCGTGGTCACGCGCACGGCCAGGACGTTGTCGCCGTCGGGGCGGAGCGCGTCGGTGACGTCGAAGGCCACCGGATTGTAGGCGCTGGCCCAGGAACCGATCTTGGTGCCGTTCACCCAAGCGTCGAAGCCGTAGAGGACGCCGTCAAACTGCAGGAACATTCGCTGGCCCGCCCAGCCGGCGGGCACCCGGAAGAAGCGATGGTAAAGTCCCGTGCCGTCGGCGTGTTGTTTGCCGTATTTCGGTTCGGCGAAACCCTGCAGCTCC
>JAYVZM010000182.1:0-5066 GCA_043783345.1 Verrucomicrobiota bacterium | reverse complement strand
GACGTCGGCATCGACGACCTTGCCCTCGGACTTGTGGGTTTTCTTCGGTTCATCATTGCCGGGGGCGGAGGCTTCCGGCTGGGCCGCAGATCCAGCGGCGGCGGTCGCGGCCTGCGCCTGCTGGTAAAGCTCGGCGCCGATCTTCGAGAGGTTCTCAAGCGCGGCCTTCATGCGGGACGTGTCGTTGCTCTCGAGTTCCTTCTTGGCGTCGGCGAGGGCGGCCTCGAATTTCCCTTTCAGGTCGGCGGGGATCTTGTCGCCGGCGTCCTTCAGGGTCTTTTCGAGCTGGTAGATGGTGGTGTCGAGCTGGTTCTTGGTCTCGACGGCTTCCTTGCGCTTGGCGTCCTCGGCGGCGTTGAGCTCGGCCTCCTTGGTCATCTTCTCGACCTCCTCCTTGGAGAGGCCGGACGAACCCTGGATGGTTATCTTCTGTTCCTTGCCGGTGCCAAGATCTTTGGCGGAAACGTGCAAAATGCCATTGGCGTCGATGTCGAAGGTGACCTCGATCTGCGGGGCGCCGCGCGGGGCCGGCGGTATGCCGTCGAGCTTGAACGTGCCGAGGTTCTTGTTGTCGCGGGCCATCGGGCGCTCGCCCTGAAGGACGACGATCTCGACGCCGGGCTGGTTGTCGCTATAGGTGGAGAAAGTCTGGGCCTTCTTGGTCGGGATGGTGGTGTTGCGCGGGATCATTGGCGTGGCGACATCGCCCGCGGTCATGATGCCGAGAGTGAGCGGGGTCACGTCGAGCAGGAGCACGTCGCGCACATCGCCCTTGAGCACGCCGCCTTGGATGGCGGCGCCGACGGCGACCACCTCGTCGGGATTGACGCCCTGATGCGGCGCCTTGCCGCCGAGGGTCCGGGCGATCTCGACGACCCGCGGCATGCGGGTCATGCCGCCGACCAGCACGAGTTCATCGATCTTGGCGGCGTCCACGCCGGCGTCCTTGATGCAATTCCTGAAGGGCTGGAGGCAGCGTTCGAACAGCGCCTCGCAGATCTGCTCCATCTTGGCGCGCGTGAGCTGGATGTTGAGGTGCTTCGGGCCCGAGGCGTCCGCCGTGATGAAAGGCAGGTTGAGATCGTAAGTCGTGGCCGAGGAGAGCGCGATCTTGGCCTTCTCGGCCTCTTCCTTCAGGCGCTGGAGCGCCATCGGATCCTTGCGGAGATCAATGCCATTTTCCTTCTTAAAGGTATCCACGAGCCAGCCGATGATGGCGTCGTCCCAGTTGTCGCCGCCGAGATGGGTGTCCCCGTTGGTGGCTTTCACCTCGAACACTCCGTCGCCGATCTCGAGGATCGACACGTCGAAGGTGCCGCCGCCCAAATCGAACACGGCGATCTTCTCGTCCTTCTTTTTGTCCAGCCCGTAGGCGAGCGAGGCCGCGGTGGGTTCGTTGATGATGCGAAGCACCTCGAGCCCGGCGATCTTGCCGGCGTCCTTGGTGGCCTGGCGCTGAGCGTCGTTGAAATAGGCGGGCACGGTGATGACGGCCTGCGTGATTTTCTCGCCCAAGTAGGCCTCGGCGTCGGCCTTCAGCTTGCCGAGCACGAAGGCGGCGATCTGTTGCGGCGCGAACTGCTCGGTTTTGTCGCCCGCTTGCACTTCGATGTAAGCGTCGCCATTCTTGCCGGCGACCACCTTGTAAGGGAGATTCTTGGCTTCCTCGCTGACCTCGGTGAATTTGCGGCCGATCAGACGCTTGGCGGAAAAGACGGTGTTCTTCGGGTTGGTCACCGCCTGACGCTTGGCAGCCTGGCCGACGACCCGCTCGCCGGTTTTGGTGAAAGCTACGACGGAAGGAGTGGTGCGAGCGCCCTCGGCGTTCGGGATGACCACCGGTTCGCCACCCTCCATGATGGACATGCAGGAATTGGTTGTGCCCAGATCGATGCCTAAAATTCTGCTCATGCGCGTTATCTAGCAATGCTTGTGCCTCAAGCCGGCCTGATTTCTGGAGCGTTGATTGCCTGGTGTTTGCACAATAATCAGAATTCGCGAATCCATCCGCGAAGGCTGTTTCAGCGCCACCGTGGCACAGCGTTTTTCCGGCTCCTGTCACACTGTGCCATGAACCACTGATTGAAAACCCGCCGACCTTTCCTACCCTCTTGGTCATGGAGACGCTGCATGTGCCCGAGACGCTGCCGGTGATGACCTTGCCCAACACGGTTTTCTTTCCGCAGGCCCTGCTCCCGCTGCATATTTTCGAGCCCCGTTATCGTGAAATGCTACGTGACGTGCTCGCCAGCAACCGCCTGTTCGCCGTCGCGCACCTCGACCTCACGCAGAACGGAAACCCCGACTTGATCGAGCCCCTCCACCACATTGCCTCGGTAGGTATCATCCGGGCCTGTCAGAAGGGCGACAACGACACGTCCAACCTTCTCCTGCAGGGCATCTGCCGCGTCGAGGTGAAGAAGATCATCCGCGAGGATCCCTACCGCATCATCGCCGTGCAGCCGGTCACGACGACCGCCGGCACCCATCACGCCGAATTGGAGATTCTCCGTCTCGAGGTCATGCGCCTCCTCAATCTCCGCCGCAGGCTCGGCACGCCCGCGCCCAAGGGCATGACGCAGTTTCTCGAAAGCATCGACGACATCGACACCTTCGCCGACATCGCCGTGTTCAATCTCTGCGAAGACAGCGCCATCAAGCAGCTGCTGCTGGAAACCCTTGAGACGCGCCGCCGGCTTCAGCTCTTTGCCGCGGCGCTCAAGTCCGAGATCGAGTCCCAGCGGCTTCGCCGCAAGCTTCAGGGCCAGCTGCCCGACGACGGCATCGCTAACAATTGACCGGCCGCAGGGAGCGTCCGGCCTTTCAGTCGGCGGGGCGCGGCGCCTCGGTCTCCTTCAGCAGGCGCGCACCGGCGGGGTCATCGGGCAGCAGCCGCACGATCTCCCGCGCCACCAGGCCCGCGGTCGCACCTTCTCCGTGGTCCTGCAAATCGCGCACCAGACGGAAGGCCGCGCTGCGGGCCGCCCCGCCCTTGTTGACCAGTTCCTTCAGAGCGGCGAACGCCAGCGAACGCTGGTTCAAACCGAGGCGGATCTGCACTTCGCGCACCTTGACCTCGGTCTGGCCCGCGGCCAACCACGCGGGCGGCCGGTCGCGGAGGTATTTGAGCAGGCGTTCCGCCTGCGCCCATTCCTGGGTCAGGATCCAACGGTCCAGCGCAGCCACCGCGGCCGGCTGCCGCGCCGCCACCCCGGCCAGATCGTCCGTCAGATTCAGCTCGCGCAAAGCCAGCTGAAGGCGCGTCGTGGCCGGAGACACCGCGGCGATCTCCTCGTAAAGCAGACGCGCTTCGCTCGCGTGGGCATGCCTGATCAGCCGCGGCACCAGGGTGGTGAGGCGCAGCAGGCTTTCCTCGCTGCGATGGCGGTCGATATAGGCCCGCGCCGCGTCGCGGGCGGCGATCTGGTCGAGGGAAAGAAAGGCCAGCTCAACCTCGCGCAGCGAAATCTCCATCTCGTTCGCGGGCAGCCAGACGGGTTTTTGGGTGCGGACGGCCCGCAGCAAGTCACGGGTGGCGACCAGCGAATCGTTCTGCAATAGTTCATCGATCAGCCGACGCGCCTCCTCCGCCGTGGCCGGGAGCCTCACGCTCGGAACCGCGGGCGAGGATGCCGTCGCACCGGCCGGGGCGGCCACCGCGGCCGGCTGGGCGGTCAGCCGTTCGCGCGCCACCCGCAACGGGTCGCTCTGGGGATAAAGCCGGGCTGCCGCCTGCAGCACCTGGCTGGCACCGGCCGGGTTGCCGGATTTTTCCAGCACGGTGAGGGCCAGGGTGTAGGCCGGCAATTGCGCCTGGCCGCGATTGGCGGCGAGATGCGCCAACAAATGATCGACCTGGTCCGGCGTGCCGGCAAAGGCCGCGCGGGTGAGGCGCTTGATGAACTCCGGATAAAAGCGCTGCACGGCCCGGAGCGTATCGATGTTGTTTTCCCAATCGCGCAGCAGCCGGGTCGCCTGTTCGGTCTCCCCCCGGCGCAAGGCCAGCTCGGTCTGATGCACGCGGAAAGCAAAGGAACTGTGGCGGCCGGCGATCGCGGCCTGCTGCGCCCGGGCCACGACCTCCGGCAAATCGAGATTCACCGCCAGCGCCGCCAAGGCCTGCAGCGCCCCGTCGTTGCCACCAAAGGCCCGGTAATAGTCCGCCTCCGCGGCATCGCGGAGACTGGGTCGCTTCATCCGGTGCCAGGCTTGAAACGCATAAAGGTAGGTGCCCGGATCATCGGGTGCCCGCCCCTTGAGCCGCCGCAATGCGCCGTGCAGCGCTTCCGCATCGTCCAACGCAATGGCGATTTCCGCCGCCTGCCGCAGACGGTTGGGCTGGACCGGGTTCGTGCCAGGAAGCTCCGCCAGGTATTTTCGCGCCTCCAATGCCCGGCCGGAGCGCAGCAGCAGTTCGGTCCGCAGGGCCTCCAGGCTGGCCCGCTCGGAGGCCGAGGCCGGCGGGCTGACCGCAGCCAGGGCCGCGTCCGCCTCGGGGTAGCGTCCGAGTTGGATGAGCAGCCCGACCTGGGCCCGCTGCAGGATGAAACGCGCCGGCGCAGACAGGGCCGACGACCCGTTCCGCTGCAGTCCACCGATCACCTCCAGCGCGTGAGATTGAATCTGCAGGCTCGCATAAAGGGAAACCAGGCCGGAGAGAAACCGGGGGTCGGTGCCGGAAAATGGCAGCCCTTCCTCGAGCAAGCCCACGGCTCGCACGGGATCATAGCCGGCCTGCAATCGCGCCAGGGCCAGCCGGCCCTCGATATTGCCGGGGGAGCGCGCCACGCCGGCCCGCAGATTGTAGAAAGCGCTGGCAAAATCCTGTGCCTTGAGTTGATCGAGCGCCGTCAGCACGGCGGTGTCGCCGCGCTTGGCCTGCAACCCCGGCCAGCGCCAGGGCACCGCGAGGTCGAGCCAGCCGACCTGGTTGTGGGGCGCGCGATTGAGCCAGAAGAACAACAGCGTGGCGGTCAGCAGCCATCCCGCGAGGGCAAGGACGGACAGCGCGATGATCAACCGCCGGTAGTAAACCTGGAGCACCCATACCGTCTGGCCCTGGCCGC
>JAYVZM010000181.1:0-12374 GCA_043783345.1 Verrucomicrobiota bacterium | reverse complement strand
GGCTCGTCGTCGGGAGCGGCTGGTTTGTCAATGGACCGAGGCCTGCCCTCGCCGAGCGGTTTCCCCCCGGAGGGAGGTTTCTCCTGGGAAGAAGGCTTGTCACCAGATGGCGGTTTCCCTGCGGCAAGCTCCGGTGCCGATCCCGGCGGCGGCGATCCCTTGTCGGGCTCGATCCGCCCGAAGAGAGCCGCCGCACGGCGCATCTTGAAGAAATACATGGCAAGCATCGCGAACGCGAAGGCGATGAGCAGCGCCATGGTGAAGAGGTGCAAGGGCGAGAGGCCGTGAGACGTTTCACCCCCGACGGGAGACACGAGGCTCATCTCGCGCTTGAACCATGCCAGCGCGACTTCGCGTGGCGCGCGGCCCTCGGCGAGCGCGCGGCGCGCGGCGATACCGCTCTCAAGCTGCGCCGCACCTTCGCGCAGGCGCGTCATGGCCTCGTGCATCGAGGCATAGTTGCCGGACTGCGTGCCGGCGTTGAGCGCGTCGAGCGCCTGCCCCATCAGCAGCGCGCCGGCGTGCATCCGCTCCGCGGCTTGCTGCTCGACTTGCTTGCGCTGCTCGGGGGTGAGTTCGGGCAGAGCCATCAGCGCCGGATAGAGTGCTTTCGGCGGCGGCTTGCCCATGCTCTTCATCATCTCACCCATCTGCTCCATCATCCCGCCGCCGGCGGCAGGCATCCCGCCAACCGGCGCTGGGCTGCCACCGGCTGCCGGCATTGCCCCGGCTCCCGCAGCGGCAGGATGATGGCTGGCGTGCTCCTCGGGCGACTGCGCGCACAGACCCGGCGCCCAGAGCAGCCCCACCAGCACGCCGAGTGCGGTGGCGGCGCGGATGAAGCGCCGCCGGTTGAGCGGTTGGAATGTTGATTTCATAGTTGTCCTGGGAAATGTCCGGCTGTGCCGGACGATTCACGAACTGTTTGCGCATTCATCTTTGGTTGCTCCCTCTTTGCCGCGGGGGTAGCAGCCAGACCGGGCTGTGGCAGCCACAGATACCCGCCGTGAGCTTCTCGGCCTCGGGCGGTCCCCAAGTGCCGGGTTGGTATTCATGCACGGGCGTCACCAACCCCAAGACGGGTTGCACGACCGCCCATGCGGCCTCGACGCCATCCTGACCTGCGAAGAGCGTGCCATCTCCCGCCATCGCGTCGCCTAAGAGCCGCTCGTAGGCACCCATCTCGACTCCGTGCGGGTGATTGACCACTTGGAGCTCCGTCGGATCGCCGATCAATTTCTCGCCGGGGCGTTTCACCCGCGCACCAATGGCAATCGTCACGTCGGGGCTCAGCCGGAAGCGCACGTAGTTCGCCTGGCCTGGACACAGTTTCCCGATTGCAGGCGGTTTGAGCATGACCAGCACCTCGGTCATCGTCGTCGGGAGACGCTTGCCCGTCCGGAGGAAGAACGGCACGCCTTTCCAGCGCGGAGAGTCGATGCGGAGCCGGGCGGCGGCGAAGGTTTCGACCTTCGAGTCGCGAGCGACGCCGTCCTCCCGACGGTAGCCGCGGAACTGCCCGCGCACGATGTCGCCGCGGCCGAGCGGGCGGATCTTCTCGAACACTTTCACCTGCTCGGCTCGGATCGACTCTTGGGTCGTGTTCGTCGGCGGCTCCATCGCGAGGAATCCCACGACTTGGAGCAGGTGGTTCTGGATCACGTCACGGATGGCGCCGGACTCCTCGTAGAAACCGCCACGCCCCTCGACGCCGAACTCCTCGGCCATCGTGATCTGCACGCTCTCGACGTAGTGGCGGTTCCAGAACGGTTCGAGGAACGTGTTCGCGAAGCGGAAGACCAGAATGTTCTGCACCGATTCCTTTCCGAGGTAGTGATCGATGCGGAAGATGCGCGACTCGTCGAAGACCTTATGGAGCGTCGCGCTGAGCTTCCGCGCGGACGGGAGGTCCCGGCCAAATGGCTTTTCGATGATGACACGCGCGCCGTGGGCACAGCCCGATTGGCCGAGTCCCTCGATCACTCCCGCGAACACACTGGGAGGAATGGCGAGAAAATGCAGCGGGTGCTTCGCCTTGCCGAGTTCCTTGCGGAGTGCGGCGTGGGTGGCCGGAGCGCCGTAGTCGCCACTGATGTAACGAAGCCGCTTTTGGAATTTCGCGAAGACCGCCGCGTCGAAGCCGTCCTGTTTCCTGACGCTGGCACGGGCACGCGCCCGAAACTGCGCGATCGTCCAGTCCGATCTCGCGACTCCGATAACGGGCACCTTGAGGTGTCCCCGCCGCTCCATCGCATAGAGCGCAGGGAAAATCTTCTTGAAGACGAGATCGCCCGTGGCGCCAAAGAAGACGAGGGCGTCGGAGTGAGGAACGTTCATGAGTTTCACCTTTATTGGGGTCGGACGATTGCCTGGTTCACGGACATTGCCGCTTCTCATTACGAGCGCCGCGGCGCTCGGTTCCCCGTTCAGTGGTGTTTGTGCCAGCCCGTCGAGGCCGCCTCCCGTGCGGCGGTGGCGCGCCCGCACGTGGGTTTGGATTCGGAGCGGTCCATACTCAGCTCACTTCAAGCACGCGGTTCATCGTGCCGAATTCGTTCGGCACGCATTTGGGACAGTTACGATCTTCGCGCTCACAGCCCGGCTCGCAGCACCACTGGCAATCCACGACGAACTTGAACTCATGATGTCCGGGTGGGAGTTTCAGCAAACCCCGCCAGTTGCCCGCCTTGTCCCGCACCAGGGGCGTGGCGTCGGGCTTCCATTCATTGAATGTTCCGGCCACGAAGACCTGTTGCGCCTCGGGTGCGTAGCAGAAGAGTTCGACTGGTTTTGATTTGGATTTTTTCATGCTGTGCCTCCGGGAGTGTTCGCTCACATGTCCTTCATGGCGCCAGCAGGCATCGCAGCAGCCGGAACGGGCGGCGCGAAGCCGGTGAGGCTTTTGCGCTGCTCGTCGGTGAGAATCCTGCTGGCGTCGCCCACGGCGCGGATGAAAGCGAGGCGCTCATCGCCGGTTAGCTTTCCAATCGCAGCGATCTTCGCCTGAATGGCCGTGGCGTCCGGCTGGTCGGCGGCCGTAAGCGTCCACAGTTCCTGCTCGGCTTGTTCAATCGCGCGATCCGTGGTGCTCTTTACGAGCAGCGCTTGTTCCTTCGCTTTGTTGAGCCCGGCTTGTTGCTCGGTCGTGAGCGCGATGTGCTGCGGATGATCCAGGAAGAAGCCGGTCGCGCCGATGTGATAGAGGTGCGATGAGCCGGGGAAGCCCGGCAGTGCGGATTGCGGCATGGCACCCGCAGTGCCGCCGCCCATCGGGCCCATGCCCATCATCCCGGCCATCTCCATCTTGTCGTCGCCCATGCCGCCGCTCATCGATGCTGCTGGGGCGGGGGGCATCGCGCCGCCGCTGGGCATCGGTGCGGTGGTGCCGCCCATGGACATCATTTTATCCATCATCCCCATCATCTTGTCCATCATGCCCATCATCCCGCCCGCAGGTGCGGCTGCGCCGCTCATTCCCGCCATCGGTGGAGCTGACGGTGCGCCCGCGCTCATGCCCGGCATGCCGCCGCCGGATTTCATTTTATCCATTCCCATGCTCATCGCGGGACTTGCGGCAGGAGCCGCGGCCGGAATTCCCGGCATGGCCGCGCCCGCTGGAGCGGCGGCCATCGGCGGCGCACTTTTCGCAAGGGTGGCTTCGAGCTGAGTGAGCTTCGCCTGCAGCTCCGTAAGCTGCTGCGCGAGCGCCTGGTCGCCTGTCGCCGCGTCGGGAGGCATTGCACCAGCCGCGACGTGCGCCGCGTGCGCCGGGTCGGTCGGCGGAGCCGCGAAGGTTTTCTGTGCGACGCTCACGAAGAGTGTCACGGCCAGTAGGCCGGTAACCACGAGACGTGTGGTGATGATTGGGATCCGATTTTTCATGTTCCGTTTATAGGTTTTTTTTCGTTTTGGCTCGCACCTTGAGGCGGCGTGCCGGGCTGGCTCGAACTGGTGTGGCAGTCTGCCGCTGCCCGTCCACACCAGCCCGGCGCAGTCTTGTTAATGCATCATTTTCCCCATGTCCTTCATAGAGCCACTCCCGGGTTTGGTCGCGGAGCAAAACATGGCGTCGTCACCGCACTTCGAGCAGACATGCTTCACTTCGGCGTCCTTGCCGGTGCCTTTGCCGGTGGCGACGACTTCGACGGTGCCACTGCAGACGGGGCACGTTACCTTTTCACCGACGGTCATCATTTTGACGTGCGCGTTGTCCGTGGTCACTTTCTGAACCATGACATCCTTGCACTTGCTGCAGGCCATGGACATGGAGTCGCCGGGTTTCAGGGCTTCCGCCTGCGCTTGAGTCGTGATGTGCTGCATTTGCATCATATCATGCTCCCCCATTTCGTGTTCCGTTGCGCGGGCCGCGCCGGGCAGCCCCACCGCGAAGGCCAAGGCAATCGCGAATCCCGAACTGAGGCTGATTTTACTGAGGATGTTGTGTTGTGTTTTCATAACTGGGTTTTTCATTTTGTCGTGATTTGTCGGTTTCGTTGTTGAAGGATGGCTCAGTGGTGCGGTTTGCAACCGGTCACGCCAAGGACGGCGACGACGATCGCCAACGTCATCAGCGCTGGCCGCATCCATTCTGATTGTGTCACCGCGATGATTACGCCAATGACCGAGTGTTTCGTTTTCATGGTTTCTAATTCTGCTTGTTGAATTTTGGTTGGTTGTCGCTGTGAACTTCGCGTTCGTAAATTCACTGCACTGCTTGTTGCGCGAGGAAATTGTGAATCCTTCAGTCGCGGCGCCGGGTTCACTTCTTTTCCGCCAGGGCGACACAGCATGTCACGGCACCTTCGCCGCACTTGCTACAGTTGTGCTGCATGGAGTCCGCGGTCTTGCCCCTGACCACCGTGATCTCGCCCTGACACTCATCACAGGTGTGCTTGGAGCCAATGGCATACCACTCCTCGCTGCCTTTGCTCGGCGGGCCGACGTGTTTGGAATTTCCGATCAAGACGGTCTTGCAGGTCTTGCATTGCATCGTGACCAGGTCGCCGGGGCCAACTTTCCTGGCCTCGGAGAATGTGGTGAGGGGTTTGGTGCGGTTCCAGAAATCCGGCGGAGGGCCGGCATGGGCGAATGAAGCGAGCACGCCGAGGGCGGCGGTCGCGAGGATAAGACGGACTTGGTTGTATTTTGTTTTCATGATTCTTGGTAGATGGCGGTTGATGGGTTGAAATGGTGTCATATTCGGTATTTCCTTCGGACAAATGCGCTCGATGGAGCGACAGGGTTTCATGGTGCCAGCCTCCGGCACGGAAACGCAGAGGGACTTGAACCAAGTGCGAGCGAGCGCATTGGCACGCGCGCCGTTCAAATCAGGCGAAAGGCAGGCGGAGCGAGGCTGCGGTGCGCCGGGCCCAGATACACCTCCGGCGCGAGGACCCGATCCCAACACTTGGCGTGGGAGTTCGAAGGACTCTCCGGGAGGGCGAGCATTGCGGCGTGCGCCTCCAAAGGCACACAATGGAAGAGAATTGCCTGGAAAGCTGACTTGCTGAAGACGACTGGGTTCGAGGTCGGCACGACGGCCTTCAGAGTGGAGCAGCACGAGCCCTCCTTGGTGCCGTGCTTGTGGGAATCTTTCGAATGACCGTCGGTATCGTGTGAATGAGGTGCGTCCGCATCGTGCGGGTGGTTTGTGCCGGCGTCGGCGTCATTCGTGTCCCGTGAATGCTCCATGTCCGCGCACGCCTCGGTTTCGCTGCCCTGCGAGTCGCAACAGCACAGTGCTTCCAGGTTGCAGGCCGAAACGCCCGTCAGCCAAATCACCGCGCATCCCGCCGCAATGATACGACGAGTGAGCGGAAGCTGTGGCCGGCGATGAGTCATGCGCTTAGTCCTTGATGTTGCGCCAATGGGGGCGCCGTTGCTATGGGGCATAACCCTTACAGCGGATTGCGGGCGGATGCATGTGGGGTGAATTGAAGCGGACTGTTCGGGGATGAAAGAATATCCCCGGGTTGTGTCGTTTCACCACCAGAGGCGCACACCGGCGACGAGGCGCACCTCGTCAACCGTTGCGCCGGCGGCCCGGGCGAGATCGGCGGTTGCCCCGAGCTGGCGCGACCACGTCACGCCGACGTAAGGCGCAAACTCGCGCCTGATCTCATAGCGCAGGCGCAGTCCGAGTTCCACGTTGTTGAAGCCGCTGCCGACCCCGAATTTCGACGCGCCCTGCAATGCGACGTTCACATCCAGACGTGGTTGGAGCACCAGCCGCTGCGTGAGGAGCGCATCGTAGGTTGCGCTGAGGCGGGCGGACACATCGCCGGATTCGCTCACGAACAAGGCGGGCTCGACCTCGAACCAGTAAGGTGCCAGCCCGGTGAAGCCGATCACGGCGAAAGCCCGGCCGCGATCCGGTCCGGATCCCCAAGTGCGGTCGTAACGCAGCCCAGCCTGAAAATCCCAGAATGGCGCGACGAGCCGGCTGTAGAGGGCCTGCAGTTCGCCCTCACCGGCAGACGCTCCTCGGGTCTCATGCGTGCCTTCGGCTTTCCACCAGAATTTGTCGCGGTCGCCGCCATACCAGCCTTGCGCGTCGAGGTGCAGATGGTCAGGTGCATTACCGGTGCTGAATTCGAGCCGGTCGATACTGACGTAGTTGAAGCGCATCCGGTCGTCCACCGGTGGAGCCCAGCCGTAGAGCAGATGGGGCGGAATGCCGGTGGCAGCGGGAGCGGTGGCGCCCGGTTTTTCTTCAGCGGGCATCGCCATGCCGGGCATGGCGTTTCCGCCGGTCTGGGCGTAACCCACGACCGGCAGGAGGAACGTGAGAAGGAAGAAGGAGGGAAGTTTCATGGCAGGGGCCTTGGTCAGCTCACGGACACGACGCGGAACATGCCGGCTTCCATGTGATAGAGGATATGGCAGTGCATCGCCCAGGAGCCGGGCGCATCGGCCTCGATGTCGAGCGAGAGGCGCTCGGCGGGTTTGACGTTGATGGTGTGTTTCCGCGGCCGATAAGCCCCGGCCCCGTTGTCAGGTTCGCTCCACATGCCGTGCAGATGCATAGGGTGGTCCATCATGGTGTCGTTGACGAAGGTGAGACGCACCCGCTCCCCGAGCTTGAAGGCGATGGGGGCGGGCGCCTCTGAGAAGGTCTTGCCGTCGAAGCCCCAGATGTAGCGCTCCATGTTGCCGGTGATGTGGAGCTCAATCTCGCGATCGGGGGGGCGCACTTCGGCGCGGGACCGGAGGCTGCGGAGATCGGTGTAAACCAGCACACGATGCCCCGCGTCTTCCAGGCCGGAACCGGGTTCGTGCAGCCGGCTACGGGACGACATTGCCACCATCGAGTTGCCCGCACCGTGGGTGTCGGGGCCGTGGGCGACGGGAGTCGGCGCTGAGGCCGGGTCTTTGTAAGGCGTCGCCATGCCGGGCATATCGGCCATGGGCGTCGGAGCGGCTGGGGCTGACGGCGTAGCCGGCATTCCCATGCCCGGCATGTCAGTTCCCGCAGGCGGTGGGGCTCCGTGGGCGGAATGATCCTGGGTCGCGGATGCTGCGGCCATGTCCATTCCAGTCATGGTCGTGTTGGCGCCGCCCGCCATGTCTCCCATGCCCATGTCGGCCATGGTGCGCAGGGGGCGTTTGCGGCGCTGAGGCAGGGGCGCGGTCAGGCCGGCGCGGGGCGCGAGGGTGCCGGCGGCATAGCCACTGCGATCCATCGTCTCGGCGAAAAGCGTGTAGGCGCGATCCTCGGTTGGCGTGACGATGACGTCGTAGGTCTCGGCGATGGCGATGCGGAATTCGTCCACAGTGACGGGCTGCACGTCGTTGCCGTCGGCCTGCACGACGGTCAGGGGCAAGCCGGGGATGCGGACATCGAAATAGGTGGCGGCGGAAGCATTGATGAAACGCAGACGCACGCGCTCACCCGGCTGGAACAAGCCGGTCCAGTTGGCCGCGGGGGGAAGGCCGTTGACCAGATAGGTGAAGGTCGCGCTGGTGAGGTCGGAAATATCGGTCGGGTCCATGCGCATCCGCGCCCACTCGCGGCGGCTGGCGAGAGCCTTCTGCCAGCCCTCGCGCCGGGCATCGGCCACGAGATCGGGCACGGTGCGGCGCTGGTGGTTGTAGTAATTACTCTGCTTTTTAAGGCGCGAATACACGAGATGCGGATCGGTGAAGGTCCAGTCGGAGAGGATCACGACATATTCGCGGTCGTAGGCGTAGGGTGCGGATTCGATGGGATCGATGATGAGCGGACCGAAGAGGCCGAGCTGTTCCTGAAATCCCGTGTGGCTATGATACCAGTAAGTGCCGCTCTGCTTGAGCGGGAAACGATAGACGAAGGTCGTGCCGGGCTTGATGCCGTCAAAGCTCACCCCGGGCACGCCATCCATCGCCGCCGGCAAAAGGATGCCGTGCCAATGAATGGAGGTGTCCTCGGCGAGGTGATTGGTGACGCGGATCACGGCCTCCTCGCCCTCGCGGAAACGCAGGAGCGGGCCGGGCACGGTGCCATTGACCGTCACGGCGGAAGCGGCGATACCGCCGAGATCCAGGGTGGCGCGGCGGATGGCGAGGTCGATTTCGTTGGCTGCGGCCGGCGTTCCGGCCATGCCCGGCATCGCCCCGTGTCCGGCGTGAGCGGACTGGGCATAGGCGGGGGTGAGGCGATTGAGCACCGCCAGAGCGCTAGCGGCCGCAGAAGTGCGAAGAAAAGCGCGCCGGGAAAGTGGGGAGATGAAGCGGCGGTTGGAATGCACGGTGGATTAGACCAGCATGGTGGACAAAGGTGGCGCTCTTCGGCTCGTAGCCGACAAAGGCGCCGGGCAGCGTGCAGTAGTTCGGTAGCGCGATTTGCACGGCGTGCGCGACGGTGAGCTCGTGCGCGCGCAACTCACGCGTGGCGGTCGCAGCCTGCGCACGTTCGTCGGCCGTGAGCGGCCAGGTGGCCGGCACATCCGCAAGTTCGCGGAGCTGTGATTGCACCGCAAGCAGCGACGCACGGGGATTGGTCGTGGCATAGCCGGCGAGCACGAAGACGCTGGCAAGCAGCACGAATTTGGCAAGGGAAGGCACTGGAAAGAGAATTCAGGAGAAGTAATCGGTGCTCCACACGAGGAGTGCCCCGAGGTGGGCCGTGACGATGAGCAGACCCGCCGTGAACCAGACTACAGAGCCACCGAGCCAACGAGCTCCGCGCCGGGGATCGTCGGCCCGGCGGCGCGCGGCAACCCACACGAGCAAGGAGAGCGCCGCGGTGACGACGCCAAGCCAGCGATGCCAGGTGAGCGTCGCGCGCATGGATAGCTGGGGATGCGACTCGTGCGCAAAAACCCAGCCGGTGGTCGCGGCCACGACAGCTCCTGCTGCACCGAGGACGAGGAGGAACACCGTCAGCTTTCTGGTCCGTTGGAGTCGTCGGCTGTCGCGTCAGGTCAGACAGGGCAACTCTTGCAATTCTCTGAGCAAGACGCATCTGGACACGAAAAAGCGCCCAGTGACATCACCGGACGCTTTCGTAAATTGGAGCGGGAGAAGAGACTCGAACTCTCGACGTCTACCTTGGCAAGGTAGTGCTCTACCAACTGAGCTACTCCCGCGAGAGAAGGCGGAGTATTCGACTCCAGATTTGCCCGTCAACCAGAATATTTATTCGATGGTTTCGCGACGTTCTGGGGCATTTCCAGCTTTCCCCTAGCTAGTTGCGCTGTTCATGTAGACCCCTGCCATGACCGGTCCCATCACCAGCGCCGCCCCACTTCAGCCCGCGTTCACGAGCGACAGCTCGCCGGCGGAGCGGTTGGCGGCGTGCAAAACCTATCTGCAGACCGAGAGCGCCCGGATCCAGGAATTGCACCGTGCCGGGGAATCGGGCCGGAACATCGTCGCCGCCATCGCGGGGAAAATCGACCGGTTGCTCCAGCCGCTTTTCAACCAGACCCTGGAAGCCTGGCGCCGCCAGCACGGCGAGCCGCCGACCCCCGTCTGCCTCATCGCGCTCGGCGGCTACGGCCGCAGCGAGTTGAATCCGCTCAGCGACATCGACGTGATGTTCCTCTATCCCGCGGCCACCCGAGCCGACGGGCTGACGAAATTCCAGGAGCATCTTTCGAACGGAATTCTCTATCCGCTCTGGGACCTGCGGCTGAAGATCGGCCACTCCACCCGCACCCTCAACGAGGTTTTTGCCGAGGCCGCCCGCGACATCCGCACCAAGACTTCGCTGCTTGAATCCCGCTTTCTCGCGGGTTCGGAGACGCTCTACGAGAATTTCTCCGCCACCTACACCAAGCACTACCTCACGGAAAACCCCAAGGGCTACATCGCCGCGCGCTTGGAAGATCAGGGCAGCCGCCGGCTGCAGCATGGGGACACCGTCTTCGTCCAGGAGCCCGACATCAAGAACGGCGTGGGTGGCCTGCGGGACTATCAGAACGCCCTGTGGATGGCCCGCGTGCGGCTCGGGATTTCCCGCCTGGAAGACCTGGTGGCGCAAAACTACCTGCAGGCCGCCGAGCTCGCGCAGTTCCAGCAGGCCTACGACTTTCTCCTGCGGGTGCGCAACGAACTCCATTACATGAGCAAGCACGCCACCGACGTGCTCAACCTCGAGGTCCAGCCCCGGCTGGCCGCCAATCTCGGGTATCCCCAGGCGGCCCTGCTCGAACGCGTCGAGGCGTTCATGCACGACTACTACGGGCACGCGCAGACCATCTATCGCATCTCGAAAATCATCGAACAGCGGCTCGCCCTCACCATCGTCACGGGCCCCAGCCTCGTCGGCTCGCTCAAGAACCTGCTGCTGGCCCGGCGTTCGGAACGCACCAAGCGCCTCGACGGTTTCCTGCTGCGCGGCAGCGAACTCGCCGCCGAGAGCAAGACCGTCTTCCAGGAGGATCCCGTCCGGCTCATCCGCGTCTTCCGCCACTGCCAGCAACTCGGTTGCGCGCCGGATGTCGACCTCGCCGCGCTCATCCGCGCCTCCCTCGACCTGATCACCCCGGCGGTCATCGCATCCACCGACGCCAATCTCAGCTTCCGGACCATGCTGGAGGAGGCCGGCCGCGTCTACCCGCCGCTGTCCCTAATGCACGAGCTGGGCGTGCTGGGCCGGTTCCTCCCGGAGTTCAAGCCGCTGACCTGTCTCGTGCAGCACGAATACTATCACCGTTACACCGCCGACATCCATACCCTGAGCGCCATTCGGGAACTCGACACCATCTTCACCCTGGCCGCGCCCGGCGCGGAGAAATACCGCAGCGAACTGCACAAGACCGCCAGCCCCACCCTGCTCTATCTGATCCTGCTGCTGCACGACATCGGCAAAGGCCAGGGCATCCAAGGCCATGCCGAGGCCGGGGTAACCATCGCCGGCCCCGTCTTGGAACGCCTGCAGATCGACGCCGGCAAGCGGGCGGTCGTGAATTTTATCATCAAAAATCATTTGGCCATGGCACGATTCTGGCAGAAGCATGACCTCGATGATCCGAAGACTTCCGCCGCCTTTGCCGAGATTGTGGGCGACCCCGACCGGTTGCGCTACCTCTACGTGCACACCTACTGCGACGCCAACGGCACCTCGGCCAGCCTGTGGAACGGCTACAAGGATTCCCTCCACCGCCTCCTCTTCGACACCACCCTCGAACGCCTGACCCTCGGCGACAAAGTCGACACCCGCCTGCTCGAGAACAAGGAAATGACCCGCCAAAACCTCATCGCCCAGACCATCCCCGGCATCAGCGCGGAGGAAATCACCGCGCACTTCAATCTCCTGCCCGAGCGCTATTTCATCCAGACCGATGCGCCCGAGATCACCCTGCACATCCAGATGGTCAACCGGCTGCTTCATTCCATTTCCGCGGCCGATTCGCTCGGCTCGCTGCGGCCGATCATCGAATGGAAAGACGACATCAACCGCAGTTATACCACCGTCCACGTCGTTACCTGGGACCGGGCCGGCCTCTTCTACAAGCTCGCCGGCGCCTTCAGCGTGGCCGGCCTCAGCATCCTTTCCGCCCGCATCACCACCCGTTCCGACCACATCGCCATCGACACCTTCCATGTCGTCGTCCCCGGCCGCGGCGTGGTGCAAAACCAGGAGACCATGGAGACCTTCGCGCGCACCGTCGAGGACGGGCTCGTGAGCAACAAGGACCTGATGCCCGACATCACGGCCCAGGCCAGGAAATACGCCGCCGCCACGCGCTACACGACGGCCAGCCCGGACCATCTCCCCGCCTCCTTTCCGCCCACCGTGGATGTCTACCACGAACTCTCCCTCAACCGCATCATCGTCGAGGTGCAGGCGCACGACCAGATCGGACTGCTCTTCCGGCTCGTGAAGACCATCTCCGACCACGGCTACGACACGACGTTCGCGCGCATCAACACCGAGCGCAGCATCGCCA
>JAYVZM010000180.1:0-5074 GCA_043783345.1 Verrucomicrobiota bacterium | reverse complement strand
CACCGCCCGCGA
This sequence comes from Verrucomicrobiota bacterium, assembly GCA_043783345.1. Taxonomy (GTDB): domain Bacteria; phylum Verrucomicrobiota; class Verrucomicrobiia; order Opitutales; family Opitutaceae; genus Lacunisphaera. Next base: position 5,062 of record JAYVZM010000180.1, on the reverse strand, counting down.
ATTCAAGGCGTGGGAAGGCGGCGGCGAATACAACACCTCCCGCGGCCTCCGCAAATGCTTCGGCCTCCGCACCGCCGTCTGCACCGCCTTCGTCGACAACGAGGTCGGCCACCTCGTCGAGGATTTCATCATGCAGGGCGGCGTCGCCACCGATTTCATCAAATGGCGCGAGGACGACGGCATCGGCCGCACCGTCCGCAACGGCCTCAATTTCACCGAGCGCGGCTTCGGCATCCGCGGCGCCGTCGGCGTGTCCGACCGCGGCAACACCGCCGCCTCGCAGCTCAAGCCGGGCGACTTCGACTGGGACGATCTCTTCGGCAAGCAGGGCGTGCGCTGGTTCCACACCGGCGGCATCTTCGCCGCGCTGTCCGAGACGACCGCCGCCCTCGCCGTCGAGGCGGTCAAGGCCGCCAACCAGCACGGCACCCTCGTCAGCTACGATCTCAACTACCGCCCCTCGCTCTGGAAAACCATCGGCGGCCAGAAGAAGGCCCGCGAGGTCAACCGCGAGATCGCGAAGTATGTCGACGTCATGATCGGCAACGAGGAGGACTTCACCGCCTCCCTCGGCTTCGAGGTCAAGGGGGCCGACGCCAGCCTCAGCCACATCGAAACCGATGCCTTCAAGCAGATGATCGAGACGGCCGTGAAGGAGTTCAAAAATTTCAAGGTCGCCGCGACCACGCTCCGCAAGGTCATCACCGCGACGAAGAACGACTGGGGCGCGATCCTCTGGCACGACGGAAAATTCTACGACAGCCGCGCCTATCCCGGCCTGGAGATCCTCGACCGCGTTGGCGGCGGCGACTCGTTTGCCTCCGGCCTCCAATATGGTTTCCTCGCGAAGAACGATCCGCAGCTCGCCGTCGACTACGGCGCCGCGCACGGCGCCTTCGCGTCGACGACCCCCGGCGACACCTCGATGGCCACGAAGGCCGAGATCGAGAAACTCATGAAGGGCGGCAGCGCCCGGGTCATGAGGTAGCGCGCCGGGACCGGACGCCGGACCTCCGCACGACGGGAAATCCCCCCCGGCCGGCCGGATGATTTTCGCCCTTCGCGGCACCGTCGACACCCCCGGAGCTTTTCCTCCCGGCCAGAACCGCCGCGTGTTTCGCGTCCGTGAGCGCGAATAGTTTGTTAAATCGTTCCCCGGCCCTCCTCAAACCCCTGCGCCACTCAAGTTTTGGGCCCTTTCGCCGTATATCTCTCCAAACGGCTCTGCCACATTCTGTCCCTCCCATGTTTTTCCGTCAGTCCTCGCCCGTCGCCCCCGCCGCGCCCCTGGCAGTTGCTTCCCGGGCGCCCACCACTCCGCCTCCGCCAGCGATGCCCAACGTCACGCGTCCGCATGGCGTCATCCTGGTGGTCGACGACTCGCCGCTGATCCGCAGCGTGGTGACAAAGGCGCTTCAGGTTAACAACCACGAGGTCCATCTGGCCGAGAATGGCCGGCTCGGCCTCGAGACATGGGAACGACTCAAGGATTCGATCCAGCTCGTCGTCTCCGACGTGTTCATGCCCGAGATGGACGGCCTCACCATGGCGCGCGAAATCCGCAAGCGCAGCCGCACCGTGCCGATCCTGATCATGAGCAGCAAACTCGACGACGACACCCGCTGGGTCGCCGAGGAAGCCGGCTTCCCTCTCCTGCCAAAGCCGTTCAAAGACGAGGTCCTGCGCCTTCTCGTCGACCGGCTCCTGCGCACACCACGCCACGCCTGAGCATTTTTCGGTCATGAACCAGCAAGCGAACCTCCTGCTGTCAGCGGAGACCCTGCGCCGGGAAACCGGCCTCGTCCGCGGTCAAAACGTCGGAGGGACCTTCGCGCTCAAGCGCGTCGCGTCCCAGACCCACCTGATCGTCAACCAACTCCAGGCCGGCGTGCTCGCGGAGTTTGCCGAACCCAAGAACGTTCCCCAGGCCCTGGAAAACTGCATCCGTGAGCGCAAATGCCCTCCGCTGCACGAATTCTACGATCTCGTCCTCAAGGCCCACCGCGCCGGCATTCTGCGCAGCGAGGAACTGTGCCCGGACGCGCCCGCCACGATCGAACGCCCGGCCGTGCGCTGGTTCGCCTCGCTCAAGCCGCGCGTGCCCACGCTGGTGCTGTGCCTCGGTTCCCTCGCGGCCGTCGGGCTCGCCTTCTGGCACTGGGGTGCCGTGCCCCCCGCCCGTGTTTTCGACGCCCTCCTCGGGTGGCTGGCCGTCTGTGGCGCCCTCAGCCTCGGCCAGGTGCTCGCGGCCGCCGCCCTCCGCGGGGCCGGCTGTGAGGTGCACCACCCGCACTTCCGCTGGCTGACGCCCACGCCGCATTTCGCCGTCGACCTGACCGACGCCTGCATGAGCGGAGCGCGGGGGCGCGCCCTGATCCACGCGGTCTCTCTCTTCCCGCTCGCCCTCACGACCACCATCGGTCTCTGGCTGCGCGCACCCTGGAGCCTGTTTCCACTCGGCGCATTGTTCCTGGCCTGCCGTCCGATCGGCCACGGTCCGATGGGACGGTTCCTCACGCTGCTCCGCCGCGAACCGCTTCTTTCCACCGACCGCAAGCCGCTCTTCGACGTGCCGTTTGCGCTGACCGAGCACGCGCGCCTTGCCTGGCGCCGCTTCGACCCTCGGGTGGCCGCCGTCCAACTGATCGCCAGCCTCGGCTGGGCGCTCGGTCTCGGTTGCGTGGCCTATCACCTCCTCCACCTGCACATCACCGACGTGTTCAAGGATTGGTCGCAGTGGGAGAAAATCCTGCTCGCCCTCGCCGCCGTCCTGGTGGTGACCAGCCTGCTCTGGCTGGCGGCGACTATCCAATACCATGCGGTCGACGCGTTCGCCGCCCTCTGGCGGCGCGCCCGCCTCGCCGGGCAGCGCACCCGGCACCGCGTCATCAGCCCAGCGACCGACCTCGACCTGGTCGAGACCCTGGTCCGCCGCAATCCCTTGCTCGGCCGGCTTGAACCCGAGGTGCAGATGGAACTCGCCCAATGTTTCCAGCCCTTCAAGTCCGGCGCGTGGCGCACGCTCGTGCCGTTCGACCGGGAACCGCCTTTCGTCAGCTTGATCGTCTCGGGGCGCGCCACCCTCTACCGGCGGCTCAAGTCCGGCCGCAAGACCCGCTTCCTCCGCGTCGTGGAAGGCGACCTCTTCGGCGCCCATCATCTCATCGACCCGGCCAACGCCAATCTTGAGATCCGCGCCGACACCCCGCTCGTCGCCCTGACCCTGACCCAGGCCGATTTTCAGCGGCTCGTCATCGCCCGGCTCGGCGTTCCCGCCGTGTGCTCCTACATGCACAAGCATCTCTTTCTCCAGAATTCCTCCCCCCTCTGCGCCGATTGGCGCCCGGCGGCCATCGCCCGCTTCGCCGCCCTGGCTGACACCGCCCTGCATACCGCCGGGGGCCGGATCATCGCCCGCGGTGCTGAAGTCCCCAATCTCTATGTCCTCTACGTGGGGCACGCCCGCTCCCGGGACGAACACAAGCGCACCTCGCAGATCAATCCCGGGGATTTCTTCGGCGAAATCAGCCTGCTCCAGACCAGCGCGGCGACCGCGGACGTCGAGGCCAAGGAGGAAGCCCGTAGCCTCGTGATCAACCGCGTCGAGTTCATCCGCTTCATGACGCGCAACCACCAGGTCGCGCTGCAGCTGGAACGGCTTTGCTCCCGCCGCCTCGGCCGGCCCATTTTCCCCCTCGAACGCTGCGCCTTCGGGGAACGCTGAGTCCGCCAGCCGCACCCGCGGACGCGAGTGATGCCCCGCCAGTTTCCGCTCGCGTGCCCGGCGGCCAAGGGCGACAAAGCGCGCTTCGCTTATGCAGCGCGTCATCCTCCCCCTCCGCACCTTGTTCCGGCACCGCGAGTTTGTCGTGGCGCTGGCGGGGTTCGTCGTGCTGGGACTGAGCTCGTCCTTTGTCGCTCCGTTCCTGTCGATGTTCGGCACCATCGAAGTCGGCATGAATCCGGCGGCGTTCGGCGCGTTCATGATGGTGACGGCGGTCAGCAGCATCCTGATCGCCACCTGGCTCTCCCATCGCTCGGACACGCATCATTCACGGCGCGCCATGCTCCTGCTCGGTGCGACCGGCGGGATCCTCGGCTACCTGGGCTTTGCGTTCGTGCGCGATGTCACCGGGTTGATCCTCATCGGCTCAATCGCCCTGGGCGTCAGCTCGATCACCTTCTCGCAACTGTTCGCCCATGCCCGCGAATCCTTGGGGCGCTCCGGGGTGCCGGCCGCCGAGGCCCCGCTCTACATGAACATGTTTCGGATGTGCTTCGCCCTGGCCTGGACGGTCGGCCCGGCGGTGGCGGCCGCCACGCTGCACCTCTACTCTTATCGGGGCCTGTTCCTCGTGGCGGCGCTGCTGCAACTGCTTTTTGTCGGGATTGTCGCCGGGTTCGTGCCCGCCACGCCCCGCGCGACCGACGCTCCGGGGCTGCCCTCCGTGCCCATGCGCGACCTGCTGCGGCTGCCGGGGGTGGCCGCCTGGTTCACCGCCTTTGTGCTCGTGTTCACCGCCGGCACCATGTCGATGATGAACATGTCGCTGCTCGTGCTTCATGTGTTGGGCGGCACCGAGTCCCAGATCGGGATCATCTTCAGCCTGGCGCCGTTCTTCGAGTTGCCGTTCATGTTCTATTTCGGCCTGCTGGCGACCACGGTGGACCAGACGCGCATCATCCGGGCCGCCGTGATCATCTCGCTGGTCTACTATGGCGCGCTCTCCCTGGTCCAGGCCCCGTGGCAGATCTACCCGCTGCAGATTCTCAGCGCCGCGTTCGTTTCCGTGACGACCGGGATCGCCATCACTTTTTTCCAGGACAAGCTGCCCCGACAACCGGGAGCCGCGACCAATATCTACGTGAACTCGATGCGCATCGGCTCCACCGCCGGCTACCTGATCTTCGGCACCATTGCCGCGGGCTTGGGCCACCGCGCGGTCTACGTCACCTGCGCGCTGCTCAGCGCCGTCGCCCTCGGGCTGATGTTCCGGCAACGTGGACGACAGGTTGCTTTGAAACTATAGGAGCGGCTTTACGCCGCGATTGACCGGCGCGG